>NZ_JABWEF010000030.1:0-50740 GCF_013369445.1 Duganella sp. BJB1802
GCCCCGCCTGGAAGCGCAGGTCAACCTGCAGCGCACCATCATCGATGCCATGGCCGCGCTGCGCCAGCTGCCGTCCGCCGGCCTGCCGCCGGAGGAAGCGCAGCAGGCGCTGGAGCGCCACGCCGCCGCCCAGGCCGAATACCAGCAGGCCCCCGAACACAACGCCTTGCCCAAGCATCTGCTAAGCGACTACGCGCAGGCGCTGGAGCAGAGCCGCGCCGCCTTGTCGGCAGCGAGCCAGCGCGCCGCTGCCGCCGTCGAGCCCGAAGCCGCACCCGCCGCGCCCGCCGCCGAAGCGGCCGCCGAGGCGCCCGCCGCGCCGGCGCCCGCCGCGCGCGAGCCGAAGAAACCGGCCGCGCCCAAGGAAACCGACAAGAAATTCCTCGAAACGCTGGACGCGATGGAAGCCGCGCTGGAGCAAGGCTTGCTGCACGCGGCCGCCGACCACGACAAGTGGCTCAAGGAGCACAAGACCCGCTTGACGCCGGCCCAGACCGACCGTCTGAACCACGTCCGCGCCGAGTTGAAGCGGCTGGGCGACTGGGCGCGCTGGGGCGGCAACGTCTCGCGCGAGGAGCTGGTCAAGGCGGTGGAGGAGCTGCCCGCGCTGGGCCTGGCGATGAGCGAACTGGCCAAGAAGGTCGGCAGCATGCGCGAGCGCTGGAAGTCGCTGGACGCGGTCTCCGGCCACGCGCCCAAGAGCCTGTGGGAGCGCTTCGACAGCGCCTGCACCGCCGCCTACGCGCCGGCCGCCGCCCACTTCAAGCAACTGGCCGACGAGCGCCACGCCAACGCCGCCAAGGCCCAGGCGCTGATCGACGAGACCCGCAACATGGCCGCCGCCGCTGTGGCCGAGGGCGCGGACCTGAAGAACGTGGCCGCCGCCGGCCAGCGCCTGCGCCAGATGTGGGGCCGCCTGGGCACCATCGACCGCAAGGAAAAACGCAAGCTCGATCAAGCCTTCGACAAGGCGCTGGCGCAGATGCTGGCGCCGTTGGCCGAGCAGCGCAAGATCGAAACCGCTAAGCGCGAACTGCTGATCGCCGAGGCGGAGCAGATGCAGCCGGGCGACCGTCACACGCTGGACCACCTGCGCCGCCTGCAGGAACGCTGGCAGGAGCAGGCCAAGGCGCTGCCGCTGGAGCGCAAGGCCGAGCAGGCGCTGTGGCAGCGATTCCGCGCCGCCTGCGATGCGATCTTCGCCAAGCGCAAGGAGAGCGCGCACGCCGCCGACCACGAACGCAAGGCGCACCTGCATGCGCGCGAGGCGCTGTGCAAGGAGCTGGAAACGGCCACCTTCAGCGGCGAGGACAAGGCGCAGCTGGCGGCCATCGCCAAGACGCTGCGCGACGCGGCGGCGGCCTGGCATGCCGCCGGCGCCGTGCCGCGCGCATCGGAAGCGCGCATCCAGCAGCGTTATCAGGCTGCGGTGGCGGCGGTGCAGGGCCAGGCCGACGCGATCAAGCGCCGCGCCGGCGCGGCCCAGGCCAATGCGCTGCGCGACAAGCTGCGCCTGTGCCAGGCGCTGGAGAGCGCGATCGGCACGCCGGACGACGGCCCGGCCATCGACGGCGCCGACTGGCAGAGCCGCTGGTCGGCCTTGCCGCCGCTGGCCGCCGACTACGAGCGCGCCTTGCACGGCCGCTTCAACGCGGCGCTGGGCGCATTGGATGGCAAGCGCGGCGCCTACGCCGAGCAACTGGAGCGCAACCGCGCCAAGCTGCTCGATGAGGTGCTGCGGCTGGAGATCGTGGCCGGCGTCGACAGCGGCGCCGAGTTCGCGCGCGAGCGCCTGAAGATGCAGGTCGAGGTGCTGCAATCGTCGCTCAAGTCCGGCCAGAAGCCGCAGAGCGCCGGCAGCGCCTACCTGCAGCTGTGCGCGATGCCGGCCCTGGCCGACGACCGCACCGCCAGCCGCATCGAACAGCTGTTCCGCCGCATCGGCGCCGCGGAGCGCGCATGAGCGCCGACAGCGTCCGCATCCAGACCGGCGACTTCGATTTGAGCGCCGAGCTGGCGCAGCTGCGGGCCGCTAACCCCAAGGTCGGCGCCGTGGTGTCGTTTGTCGGCACCGTGCGCGACCTGAACGAGGGCGCCAGCGTGGCCGAGATGGAGCTGGAACACTACGCCGGCATGACCGAGCAGTCCATCCAGACCATCATCGAACAGGCCAAACAGCGCTGGCCGATTTACGGCGCGCTGGTGATCCACCGCGTCGGGCCGCTCAAGCCGCTGGACCAGATCGTGCTGGTGGCGGTGACCTCCGCCCATCGCGGCGAGGCCTTCGCCGCCTGCGAATACATCATCGACTACCTGAAGACCGAGGCGCCGTTCTGGAAAAAGGAACAGACCCCGGACGGCGCCCGCTGGGTCGACGCCCGCGTCAGCGACGATGTTGCACTGAGGAAATGGAGCACTGCGGCGTAATTGATTTGGGTCATGGATTTGTTAAATAAAAAGGCGTCTCCTTGAAACTGGATCGCATATCCCTATGTATGCGATAAGTTAAATTTATTGGAGCAATTCCATGCGGCAAGACAAACTCACCACCAAACTCCAGGAAGCCCTGTCGGACTCGCAGAGTCTGGCCGTAGGCAACGACAACCAATACATCGAACCGGTCCACCTGCTGACCGCGCTGCTGAACCAGAGTGACGGCAGCGCGCGCTCGCTGCTGCAGCGCGCCGGCGTCAACGTCGGCGGCCTGACCAAGGCGCTGGGCGCGTCGCTCGAGCGCCTGCCCAAGGTGTCCGGCAACGGCGGCGACGTGCAGGCCGGCCGCGAGCTGGTCTCGGTGCTGAACCTGGCGGACAAGGAAGCGCAGAAGCGCGTCGACCAGTTCATCTCCAGCGAGATGGTGCTGCTGGCGCTGACCGACGATAAATCCGACGCCGGCAAGCTGGCGCGCGAGAACGGCCTGACCCGCAAGTCGCTGGAGGCGGCCATCGACACCGTGCGCGGTGGCGCCAAGGTCGACAACGCCGACGCCGAAGGCCAGCGCGAGGCGCTGAAAAAATACACGCTGGACCTGACCGAGCGCGCCCGCGCCGGCAAGCTCGATCCCGTGATCGGCCGCGACGACGAGATCCGCCGCGCCATCCAGGTGCTGCAGCGCCGCTCCAAGAACAATCCCGTGCTGATCGGCGAACCCGGCGTCGGCAAGACCGCCATCGTCGAGGGCCTGGCGCAGCGCATCGTCAACAACGAGGTGCCCGATTCGCTCAAGGGCAAGCGCGTGCTGGCGCTGGACATGGCGGCGCTGGTGGCGGGCGCCAAGTTCCGCGGCGAGTTCGAGGAACGCCTCAAGGCCGTGCTGAAAGAGCTGGCCATGGACGAGGGCCAGACCATCGTCTTCATCGACGAGATGCATACGATGGTCGGTGCCGGCAAGGCCGAGGGCTCCATGGACGCGGGCAATATGCTCAAGCCTGCGCTGGCGCGCGGCGAGCTGCATTGCGTGGGTGCGACCACGCTGGACGAATACCGCAAGTACATCGAGAAGGACGCCGCGCTGGAGCGCCGCTTCCAGAAGATCCTGGTCGACGAGCCGTCGGTGGAGGCCACCATCGCCATCCTGCGCGGCTTGCAGGACAAGTATGAGCTGCACCACAAGGTCGCCATCTCGGACGCCGCCATCATCGCCGCGGCCGAGCTGTCGCACCGCTACATCACCGACCGCTTCCTGCCCGACAAGGCGATCGACCTGATCGACGAGGCGGCATCGAAGATCAAAATCGAGATCGACTCCAAGCCGGAGGTGATGGACAAGCTGGAACGCCGCCTGATCCAGCTGAAGATCGAGAAGGAAGCCGTCAAGAAGGAGAAGGACGAGGGCTCGCGCCGCCGCCTGGACCTGATCGAGGAAGAGATCGCGCGCCTGCAGCGCGAGTTGAACGACTATGAGGAAATCCTCAAGGCCGAGAAGGCGGTGGTGCAGGGCAGCACCCACATCAAGGAAGAGATCGACCGCATCAAGCTGCAGATGGAGCAGGCCACGCGCGAGAGCAACTGGCAGCGCGTGTCGGAACTGCAGTACGGCCGCCTGCCCGAGCTGGAAGCGCAGCTCAAGCAGGCCGAGAGCATCAACGCCAAGGAGGGCGCGCCCGCGCAGCCCAAGCTGCTGCGCACCGAGGTCGGCGCCGAGGAGATCGCCGAGGTGGTCTCGCGCGCGACCGGCATTCCGGTCTCGCGCATGATGCAGGGCGAGCGCGACAAGCTGCTGCACATCGAGGAGAAGCTGCACGAGCGCGTGGTCGGCCAGGACGAGGCGATCGACGCCGTGTCCGACGCCATCCGCCGTTCGCGCGCCGGCCTGTCCGATCCGAACCGTCCGTATGGCTCGTTCATGTTCCTCGGACCGACGGGCGTCGGCAAGACCGAGCTGTCCAAGGCGCTGGCAGGCTTCCTGTTCGACACCGAGGAATCGATGATCCGCATCGACATGAGCGAATTCATGGAGAAGCATTCGGTGGCCCGCCTGATCGGCGCGCCGCCCGGCTACGTGGGCTACGACGAGGGCGGCTACCTGACCGAGGCCGTGCGCCGCAAGCCGTACAGCGTGATCCTGCTCGACGAGGTGGAGAAGGCGCACCCGGACGTGTTCAACGTGCTGCTGCAGGCGCTGGACGACGGCCGCATGACGGACGGCCAGGGCCGCACGGTGGACTTCAAGAACACGGTGATCATCATGACGTCCAACCTGGGCTCGCACAAGATCCAGGCGATGGAGGATGCCGATCCCGGCGTGGTCAAGCTGGCGGTGATGGCCGAGGTGCGTTCGCACTTCCGTCCGGAGTTCATCAACCGCATCGATGAGATCGTCGTGTTCCATGGCCTCGATGAGAAGAACATCGGCGCCATCGCCAAGATCCAGCTGGCGATCCTGGAACAGCGCCTGGCCAAGATGGAGATGACGCTGTCGGTCACCGACGCGGCGCTGCAGAAGATCGCCGAGGCGGGCTACGATCCGGTGTACGGCGCGCGGCCGCTGAAGCGGGCGATCCAGCAGCAGATCGAGAATCCGCTGTCCAAGCTGATCCTCGCGGGCCGCTTCGGCCCCAAGGACACCATCCACGTCGACGCGGTGAACGGGGAGCTGGCCTTCAGCTAAGCACCGTGATGGACGATGCGGTTGCGCCCGCCATGCTTGGCGCGGTACAGCGCATCGTCCGCCCGTTTCAGCACATCCTCGCTTGAGGTGTCGCCGGGCAGCATCTGGTCCAGGCCGCCGCTGATGGTGGCGCCCTGGCCCAGCGTGCCCAGTTCCCGCAGCTGCTCGGCGATGCGCTGGCGCAGCCGCTCGGCGATCGGCATCGCCTGTTCCCAGGTGGTGTGCGGCATCAGGATCACGAACTCGTCGCCGCCCAGCCGCGCCGGAAAGTCGGTGGTGCGCAACTCGCGCCGGCAGACGTCGGCCGTGACCTGGATGGCCTTGTCGCCGCTCAGGTGGCCGTAGCGGTCGTTGATGTCCTTGAAATTGTCGATGTCGAAGATCAGCACCGAGGCCGGCGTCCGGTAGCGGGCGTGCAGGCCGTGGCTGTCGTTGAGTGCCTGCATCAGCTTGCGGCGGTTGGCCAGGCCGGTCAGCGCGTCGGTCTCGCTCTGCATGCGCAGCAGGGCCTCCAGCTTTTTGCTGGTGGTGATATTGCTCGCCACCCACAGCACGGCGTCCTCGCCATCCACCTGGTAATCCAGCGCCTGCGCGCGGCCTTCGAACCAGATCGTGTCGTCGGGCCCGTCGCCTTCCAGGCCTTTCACATCCTTGCGGTCCAGCCGGTACTCGACCACGTGCAGGCCGCGCTTGGCCAGCGCGACGGAGATCTGTGCCAGGAACCAGGCGGTCTTCTCGGCGTTGAGGACGTCGCCGATGCGCTTGCCGACCAATGAGCTGCCGTCGTGGTAGTAGCGCGCGTCGGTGCCGCCGAACAGGGCGGCGTATTTGCCGCTGCGCGTGAAGATAAATGCCGGGTCCGGCAGCGCGGCAAGCAGCGATGCGATCTGTTCGGTCGTGAAGAGAGACAGGTCTGTCATCCGATAGCGTTGTTCCAGTTGTTGAGTTTCCACTAATGTACCGTACTTTCGTCCAAGACAACGTTAACGGTGCGCCAATGGAAAACTTGACCGATTATCTATTTTTCAGCGAAAAAAGATGTCGGCGTGCTGCCGAAGGTCTTCTTGAACATGGCCGAGAAGGCCGACTGGCTGGCATAGCCGAGCTGCGCCGCCACCTGCGACAGCGGCACGCCGCGCGCGATCAGCGGCGCCGCATGGGCCAGCCGCACGTGCTGGCGCCACTGGCTGAAGCTCATGCCCAGCTCGCGCTCGAACAGGCGCGTCAGCGTGCGCTCGGAGGCGCCCACGCGGCCGGCCCAGGCTTCCAGCGTCAGCTCGGCGCCGGGATCGGCGATCAGCGCGTCGCACAGCGTTTTCAGGCGCTTGTCGTGCGGCAGCGGCACGCGCAGCGGACGGGCGGCGCAGCGCGGCAGCTCGTCCAGGATCATCTCGGACAGCAGATGCTCACGGTTGGACTGCTCGTCCTGGTCGTGCTGCTCCAGCGTGGCCAGCAGCTCGCGCAGCAGGCTGGACACCTCCACCACCTTGCAGGCTTCGGGAAAGGGCGAGCGGCTGGCGTGCACGCACAGCGGACGCAGCCGGATCGGCTCCAGCACCGTGACCGCGTGCTCGACCTCCGGCGCGATCCAGATGGCGCGCTGTGGCGGCACGATCCAGCTGCTGTGGTTGGCCGTCACGCGCATCACGCCCTGCATGGCGTAGGTGAACTGGCCCCACGGGTGGTGGTGGGGCAGCAGCACGGCGTCGGTTGGCAGGTCGCGGCCGGACATGGTCAGCGGCCGGTCGGCGGTGGGGAAGTTGCAATTCCAGTTGAATTGCGTGTGCGTGAGGACGCGGATAGCCATGGCGGATATGCGACAAATGTTGACGCACTATCTTAAATCAGACTGGCGGCAAGTGCTTACACTATGCTTTCTTTTTTTGAAACAGGGAGGCAGTATGAACGATACATCCTTGCTGCGGCAGGACGCCAGGATCATCGGCCTGGTCGGGCTGGCGCACGGCACTTCGCACTTTTATCACGTGATCCTGGCGGCGCTGATTCCGTGGCTGAAGCCGGAATTCCAGCTCAGCTACGCCGAGCTGGGCCTGCTGATGACGGTGTTCTTCACCGTGTCCGGCGTGGGGCAGGCGATGGCCGGCTTCGTTGTCGACCGCTACAGCGCGCGCACGGTGCTGTTCGGCGGCATCGCGCTGCTGGGCTTGTCTGCGGTGATGCTGTCCAGCGCGCACAGCTACGCGCAGCTGATGCTGGGCGCCTTCCTGGCGGGCTGCGGCAACAGCGTGTTCCATCCGGCCGACTACACGCTGCTCAACCAGCGGGTGTCCAAGGCGCGGCTGGCGCACGGTTTTTCGGTGCACGGCATCAGCGGCAATATCGGCTGGGCGCTGTCGCCCTTGTTCCTGACCTTCGTGGCCAGCCGCACCGACTGGCGCACGGCGCTGCTGAGCGCGGCCCTGTTGCCGCTGGCGGTGCTGGCGCTGCTGGTCTGGAACCGCCATGCCTTGCGTCCCGAGCCGGCGCCGGTGCCGACGGCCGCGGCGGCCGCGGCGGGCAAGGGCGGCGCGCTCGGCTTCCTGCGGCTGCAGGTGGTGTGGATGTGCTTTGCCTTCTTCCTGATCTCGGCGGTGGCGCTGGCCGGCATCCAGAGTTTCGCGGCCACCAGCCTGGTCAGCCTGTATGGCATGTCGCTGGCCTGGGCCACCACGGCCTACACCGCCTATATGATCGCCTCGGCGGTGGGCATGCTGTACGGCGGCTTCCTGGGCGCGGGCAGCCGCCACCACGACCGCATCATCATGCTGGCGTTCGGCTCGGCGGCGCTGATGGCGCTGCTGCTGGCGGCGGCCGTGGTGCCGGCCTGGATGGCGGTCGTCCTGATGGGGGCGATCGGCCTGGTGACCGGCATCTCGGGGCCGTCGCGCGACCTGCTGATACGCGGCGCGGCGCCGGCCAACGCCACCGGCCGCGTGTTCGGCGTCGTGTATTCCGGCCTGGACAGTGGCCTGGCGCTGGGCCCGCTGCTGTTCGGCGCGCTGATGGACGCCAACCATCCGTCCGGCGTGTTCATCGGCATCGCCGTGTTCCAGGCGCTGGTGATCCTGACCACGCTGGGCGTGGGCAGCAAGACGCGCGTGGTGGCCGTGCCGAAAACAGCATAGAATCGTTGCTACCTTTAACAACTGCGCGGGACGATGATGAGCTTTGCAACCACCGATTTATGCGACGACAACGCCAATCTGCTGGAGGACGGCCGCCTGGCCGTGCTGCCGCCGGTCTTCCGCCACTTCGGCAGGCAGATGCGCTTTTCCGGCCGCGTGACCACCCTCAAGGTGCATGAGGACAATGCGCTGGTGCGCTCGGTGCTGGAAACCCAGGGCGGCGGCAACGTGCTGGTGATCGACGGTGGCGGCAGCCTGCGCCGCGCGCTGGTCGGTGGACAGCTCGGCCTGCTGGCCCAGGACAACGGCTGGGCCGGCATCATCGTCGACGGTTGCATCCGCGACACCGACGAGATCAATTCCTGCGAGATCGGCGTGCGCGCGCTGGGCGCCCATCCGCAAAAAAGCAGCAAGAAGGGCGCCGGCGAACGCAATGTGCGGGTGCACGTCCAGGGCGTGCCGGTGCAGCCCGGCGACTGGATCTATGCCGATGCCGACGGCATCCTGGTGGCGCAGCAGATGCTTGCCTGAGTGAATTTCCAAAATGGAAACTTCTGTGGTGTTTTCGCAATAATAGATTGACTATAGTGCGTTTGCGTGCAAATATTGCAATATATTAATCTTTAGTGCTTGGCGCCACATTGCAGGAGTTCTCCATGAAAAAACTTACGTTTGCTGTGCTGTGCGCGCTTGCCGGCCTGTCCGCCCATGCCGCGCAGGTGACGTCGCTGCCAGGCGGAGTGGTCTTGACGATGCCGGAGCTTGGTTATTTCGGCTCCGGTCCTCTGAACCTGGCGCCAGGCGTGGACTGGAGCAGCGCTTATGGCGACTCGGTCTTCGGTTATAGCGGCGCCTACGGCTTTGCCGACAATGGTATGTGGAAGGGCCTGACGATGGCCGGCACCAACGATCAAGTCAGTACCATGACGTTGGCGTTCAGCCAGGCGGTCGCCGGCGTCGGCGCGTTCTTCAATTATTCGCCGCGGTATTTCGGCCCGGCGACGATCGCGGTCTACGATGCGAACCATACCCTGATCGAATCGACCACCTTGACCTTTATCACCGATGGCGGCCTGAACCAGGGCGAATTCCACGGCTTCCTGGAGCATTCGCCGTCGATCAGCTACTTCTCGATGACCGGCGCCTACATCGGTGCGGCCAATTTCGCGGTGCAGGCCGTTCCCGAGCCGGGAACCTATGCCATGCTGGTGGCCGGCCTGGGCCTGCTCGGCATTGCCGGCCGCCGCCGCCAAGCCTGACGCTGCCCCTACATTTCTCTGACACCCCGTAAGCCACGCGGCTTGCGGGGTGTTTTCATTTCAAAGCCGCGATTTTTCATCTGGCGAGGCTTCCGTTTCACATCGCGGAAAGATCTGGACCTGGCTGGTCTTTTTCTCTTCCATTTCAAGAAATTCCATTCCGCATCATGGGAACTGATGGCTATCTAGTTGATTCATATGAATTTATATTTGGTTATATGTCTTATATAAGACTATTGGTGCGTGGCACAAAAGCGGCTACTATTTATTCAACGGATTTCGTTTTTAAATAGGAGAACATCATGGCAACTCGTGAACAGCAAATCGCAGCCTTGCAAAAGGACTGGGACACCAACCCCCGCTGGAAGGGCGTGACCCGCACCTACACCGCCGAGGACGTGGTGCGCCTGCGCGGCTCCCTGCAGATCGAGCACACGCTGGCCAAGCGCGGCGCCGAAAAGCTGTGGGACCTGGTCAACAACGAGCCCTACGTCAACGCCCTGGGCGCGCTGACCGGCAACCAGGCCATGCAGCAGGTCAAGGCCGGGCTGAAGGCGATCTACCTGTCCGGCTGGCAGGTGGCCGGCGACGCCAACCTGGCCGGCGAGATGTATCCCGACCAGTCGCTGTATCCGGCCAACTCGGTGCCGATGGTGGTCAAGCGCATCAACAACACCTTCCAGCGCGCCGACCAGATCCAGTGGTCCGAGGGCAAGGACGACATCGACTTCTTCGCGCCCATCGTGGCCGACGCCGAGGCCGGTTTCGGCGGGGTGCTGAACGCCTACGAGTTGATGAAATCCATGATCGACGCCGGCGCCGCCGGCGTGCACTTCGAGGACCAGCTGGCCTCGGTCAAGAAATGCGGCCACATGGGCGGTAAGGTGCTGGTCCCCACGCGCGAGGCGGTGGAAAAACTGACCGCGGCACGCCTGGCGGCCGACGTCATGGGCACCTCGACACTGGTGATCGCCCGCACCGACGCCGAGGCGGCCGATCTGCTGACCTCGGACGTGGACGACAACGACAAGCCGTTCTGCACCGGCGAGCGCACGGTGGAAGGCTACTACAATGTCCAGCCCGGCATGGACCAGGCTATTTCGCGCGCGCTGGCCTACGCGCCGTACGCCGACCTGGTCTGGTGCGAGACCGGCAAGCCCGACCTGGCCTTCGCCAAGCGCTTCGCCGAGGCCGTGCACGCCAAATTCCCCGGCAAGATGCTGGCCTATAACTGCTCGCCGTCGTTCAACTGGAAGAAAAACCTGGACGACGCCACCATCGCCAGGTTCCAGAAGGAGCTGGGCGCCATGGGCTACAAGTTCCAGTTCATCACGCTGGCCGGCTTCCACGCGCTGAACTACGGCATGTTCAACCTGGCGCACGGCTACGCGCGCCGCCAGATGTCGGCCTTTGTGGAACTGCAAGAGGCGGAATTCGTCGCGGCCGAGAAGGGCTTCACGGCGGTCAAGCACCAGCGCGAAGTCGGCACCGGCTATTTCGACGCGGTGACCCAGTGCATCCAGAATGGCCAGTCGTCGACCACGGCGTTGCACGGTTCGACCGAGGATGAGCAATTCTTCGACAAGAAGGTGGCCTGAACGGCCTGAAGCGGCGGGGCAGGCCGGCCCCCGCCGCGATTGCCTGCCTCAAGGCTTGGCAAGATGCTGCTGCAGATGCTGGTTCAGACGATTTTGGAAGTCGTCCAGGTCGTTGATGGTGGCCAGGTCGTCGTCGACCTCCACCATGTGGGTCACGTGGCCGGGGCCGAACGACACGCTGGCCTCCACGCTGCCCTGTTTATCCGACAGGGAATGTCCCTGCACCGCGCCCAGGATGTTGTTCTGGTCGTCCGTAATGATGGTCATTTTCATGACATGCCTCCGCCTTGCAGGTTGTGAAAGGCGCCGCCTATGCCCTGGTTGTGGATCTGGACGAAATAGGTGGCGTTGCCGTTGTTTTCCTTGCGCTTGCTTTGCTGGTCCGCCATGTGGATGGCGCCCAGGTTGGGCGCCTTGACGTCGGCCGTGGCGAACTGCGTGCCGTGGTCGACGCCATAGGTGTAGCTCCAGTACGCCGTCTGCCCCGGCGCCAGGTAGGTGAGCGGACCTACGTTGTTGAATGCCATGATGTCCTCCATGAAAGTACGCCGCGCCAGCGGATGCGGCCCGGCTACACCATCTTAGTCAGCACGGCGGGGCTCGCTTTGATGCAAACGATATGGGCGCTTTTTTGGTCGGCGCGGCTTTCTAGTGGATAATGCGGGATTGTTCCGCACCATCTAATTGAGAGTACCAAGCTTATGTTGAGTTACCGCCACGCCTTTCACGCGGGGAATCACGCCGATGTATTGAAGCATTTCGTGACCATCCAGTTGATGCAGTATCTGAACCAGAAGGATACGGCCTACAGCTACATCGACACCCACTCCGGCGCCGGCGTGTACGCGCTCGACGGCACTTTCGCCTCCAAGAACGCCGAGTACGACACCGGCATCGGCCCGCTGTGGGAGCGCACCGACATGCCCGCGCCGATCAAGGAATACGTCGACCTGGTGCGCGCCATGAACCCGAGCGGCAAGATGCGCTACTACCCCGGTTCGCCCTACATCGCCGACCAGGTCGCGCGCGAGCAGGATCGCCTGCGCCTGTTCGAGCTGCATCCGGCCGATTCCAAGCTGCTGGCCGATAACTTCCGCAAGCTCGAAGAGCACGCCGCGCAGCAGGGCATCCGCCCGACCACGCGCGGCAAGCGCGTGCTGATCACCCGCGGCGACGGTTTCCAGGCGTTGAAGTCGCTGCTGCCGCCGCCGTCGCGCCGCGCGCTGGTGCTGATCGATCCGCCGTACGAGGACAAGCAGGACTACAAAAAGGTCAAGGACACGCTGGCCGAGGCGCTGGTGCGCTTCCCGACCGGCACCTACGCCGTTTGGTACCCGCTGCTGCAGCGCATGGAGTCGCGCCAGTTCGCCGACAAGCTCAAGCAGTTGCAGTGCAACGACTGGCTCAACGTGGTGCTGACCACCAACACGCCGATGCCGGACGGCTTCGGCCTGCACAGCAGCGGCATGTTCATCCTCAATCCGCCGTACACGCTGGAGCCGATGCTCAAGGAAGTCATGCCCTACCTGGTCAAGGTGCTGGGCAAGGATTCCGGCGCCCGCTTCACGCTGGAAAGCGGAAAGCCGATGGCAACGCGCAACAATGCGGTGCGCCGGCCTGTTTCACGCTAGAAAAACGTTGTCAGGACGGTACGGAGAGGTATAGTCTGGTAGTTAGCGGGTTGTCGCTTGAGACGGCAGCCCGCATTAGCAGATTGCGAATGGGGGCTTCCCATGATGATCGCGCCGCCGACCATGTCGTCCAAGCTAGCCGATAATTTCTTTCTTGCCCGCCAGCCCATCCTCAACCGGGGACAACGGCTGGTCGCGTATGAGCTGCTGTTCCGCGACGCCCGCACCCGCAACGAGGCCGACGTCACCGACGACGCCGAGGCCACCGCCACCGTGATCGCCCACGCCTCCGAGCTGGGCATGGAGCATGTGGTGGGCGACCAGATGGCCTTCGTCAACGTCGACGCCATCGGCCTGATGAGCGACTTCATCCGCTTCCTGCCCAACGACAAGGTCATCCTGGAGATCCTGGAGACCGTCAAGGCCACGCCGGAAATCCTCGACCGCATACGCGAGCTCAAGCAAGCCGGCTTCAAGTTCGCGCTGGACGACGTGATCGGCCATTCCGAGGACGTGCAGAAATTCCAGCCGCTGTGTGACGTCATCAAGGTGGACATCAAGGACATGCAGCCCGGCACCTTGCCGGCGCTGGCGCGGGTGTTGAAGAACCCCAGGCAAAAGCTGCTGGCCGAAAAGGTCGAGACCATCGAAGAGTTCCAGGAGTGCATGGAGCTGGGCTTCGAATACTTCCAGGGCTATTATTTCGCGCGCCCCGTCATCCTCAGCGGCAAGAAGATCTCGCCGTCGCAGCGCAGCGTGTTGCACCTGCTGGACCTGCTCAACACCGACGCCAGCAGCCACGAGATTGAACGCAGCGTCAAGCACGACGCGCTGATCACGCTCAACCTGCTGCGCCTGGTGAACACGCCGGCGGTCGGCGCGCGCTACCGCATCAACTCGGTCGGCCACGCGCTGATGGTGCTGGGACGGCGCCAACTGAAGCGCTGGCTGCAGATCCTGTTGTACGTGAAGACCGGCAGCGCCCAGGAATTCACATCGCCGCTGCTGCAGCTGGCCACCACGCGCGGCAAGACCATGGAGCTGATGGTCGAGCACCTGCGGCCGGGCCAGCGCGTCAGCGCCGACATCGGCTTCACGGTGGGGGTGATGTCGCTGATGGACACGCTGTTCTCCATCCACATGCGCGACGTGCTGGAAAGCGTGAACGTGCTCGACGAGGTGCGCGCCGCGCTGCTGCACCGCAGCGGCGACTACGGCAGCATGCTCAACCTGATCGAGCACATCGAGCGCGACCGCGACGGCAAGCAACTGGCGCAGCTGCTGCACCAGCTGGCGTTGACGCCGGCCGAACTGTACGATATCCAGCTGGCCGCGATCGAGTGGGTGACCGAGTACACGCGCGGCGTCTGAGTTACTGGCCCAGCAGCAGGAACACGGTCGGCTTCTTGTGGAAGTCCGGCGCCTTCGCGCTCTTCCATTGCGCCGCGCTCATGGTGCGGATGGTTTCCGACGGCAGGCTCAGGTCGGTCGCCACGCACAGCAGCGTGCCGGGCGCGCAGGCCGCCACCAGCGCCTCCAGCATGGCGGCGTTGCGGTAGGGCGTCTCGATGAACAGCTGCGTCTGCTTTTCCTTGCGCGAGCGCTGTTCCAGTTCCTTGATGCGGGTGGCGCGCTGCGCCGCGTCGGTCGGCAGGTAGCCGTTGAAGGCGAAGCTCTGGCCGTTCAGGCCGCTCGCCATCACGGCCAGCAGCAGCGACGACGGCCCCACCAGCGGCCGCACCGGGATGTTGTGCCGGTGCGCCAGCCGCACCAGGTCGGCGCCGGGATCGGCCACCGCCGGCACGCCGGCTTCCGACACCAGTCCGCCGTCCTGGCCGGCCAGCAGCGGTGCCAGCAGGCCCGCCAGCGCGGCCGCCGGGGTGTTGACGTTCAGCTCGGAGATGGTGATCTCCTGCAGCGGCTTGGCCAGCGGATGGTTGGCGTTGACCAGCTTGAGGAAGGCGCGCGCCGTCTTGGCGTTCTCGGCGACGAAGTAATCCAGCTGCGAGGTGATTTGCTGCACCTGTTCGGGCAGCACGGAGGAGAGCGCTTCAGTCTCGCCCAGGGTGTTCGGTATTAAAAAGAGGGTGCCGGTCATAAAAACAGTCAGGTATTAAAAAAGGAAACGCCAATCTTGCGCAGCATGCCTGTCAGCGCGATCAAAGGCAAGCCGGTGAGGGCGGTCGGGTCGCTGCTGTCGATGCGTTCCAGGATGGCGATGCCGAGCGCCTCGTTCTTGGCGCTGCCGGCGCAGTCGTAGGGCTGTTCGATGCGCAGGTAGGCGTCGAGCTCGGCGTCGGGCAGGTCGCGGAACTTCACGACGGTCTGAATGTCTTCCACTTGTGCCATGCCGTCGCGGCCATCCCAGACGCACAGCGCGGTGTGGAAAACGACCTCGCGGCCGCGCATCTTTTGCAGCTGGGCCAGGGCGTTGGCGTGGTTGCCGGGCTTGCCGATCTGCTCGTCGTCCAGCGTGGCGACCTGGTCGGAGCCGATGACCACGCGGCCCGGCATCTTGGCGGCCACGGCGGCGGCTTTCTCCCGCGCCAGGCGCAGCGCGGTGGCGCTGGGCGTCTCGCCGGGCAGCGGGGATTCGTCGATGTCGGGCACCGCCACGTCGAACGGCAGTTGCAACCGTAATAAGAGTTCCCTGCGGTAGGCGGAGCTGGAGGCGAGTACGAGTAAACTTGATGTCATGAGGGGAATGTTATATGCTCTGTCGCCGGTAGTGCCAGCGGCACAAAAAGAACGAAAAAAGCGCTAAGGCTTTGACTTGACGATGAAAACCCTGTTATTATCGCAGGTTTTCCGGGGAAATTTCTGTAATGAATGCTATTGTGATCGACGCCTTTGATTTTTGTCGGAGCAACGGCAGCCAGCAAGGCGTGACGCCTGTTGCCGAAATGACCCGCTTGACCAAGGATTGTGCGGATACGTCCGGCACCATCGCCTGGAAAGCAGTAGGGGGCACCAGCAAGATGGGCTTCCCGCAGATGACGCTGTCGGTTGCCGGCACCGTGCAACTGGTCTGCCAGCGCTGCCTGACGCCTTACGCTCACACCATCGATGCGTCGACGGTCCTGATGCTGGGCAAGGATGATGCGCAGGCGGATGAAATCGAAGAAATGATCAACGACGAGACGATCGATGTCATCGTCGGCAGCCGCAGCATGGAGCTGATGGACCTGGTGGAAGACGAAGCGCTGCTGGCCTTGCCGCACACGCCGAAACATGATGTCTGCCCCGATTCCGCTCTGCTGGACAAGGCGAAAAGCGAAAAGTTGTCGCCGTTCGACGCCCTCAAGGGCCTCAAATCCGAATAAGCAGTACCGAATAAGTAGTGTTGTAAAGAACGTGTCAAACGCGTGTAGTAAATCGAGTATGGCAAGTCAGCAGTGAAGTGTAGTAAATCTCAGTTTAACTATGCCGGTTCAGTTTTGCCGGCAGGATACTCGATTCGCATGTATTTGCTGGTCGAATGTGTTAAAATTTTAGAACTTATGTATTAGGAGTCATTAACATGGCAGTTCAACAGAACAAGAAGTCCCCTTCGAAGCGCGGTATGCACCGTTCGCACGATTTCCTGGTTGCTCCACAACTGGGCATCGAGCCAACCACCGGTGAAACCCACCTGCGTCACCACATCAGCCCTAACGGCTTCTACCGTGGTCGTAAAGTCCTGAAAACCAAAAACGACGAGTAATCGACGCTTTTGCTGGACCTGGAAATAGGCGGTGCTACGTGGATAACTCGCGGAGCATCGCTTTTTCTTTATCATCGGCTGCAATCCTCTTTTGCACACCGTCATTTTGAAACGCGTAGACCTGGATGTTGTTGGTCCGCAGCTTGCCGCAGCTTGCCCTATCCGGGCTGGAGCGTGGTACTGAATCAAAACAAATGACAATCAAAATTTCTATCGACTGCATGGGTGGCGATCACGGCCCGTCGGTCACTATCCCCGCAGCAGTTTCCTTCCTCAAACGTGAGCCTGACGCTGAACTGATCCTGGTCGGTTTGGAGGACGTCATCCGCGCGGAATTGAAAAAGCAGCACGCCGACGCGCATCCGCGCATCACCGTGCAACACGCCTCCGAACAAGTCACCATGGACGATCCGCTCGAAGTGGCCCTGCGCCGCAAGAAGGATTCGTCGATGCGCGTCGCCATCGAGCAGGTCAAGGACGGCAAGGCCCAGGCCTGCGTCTCGGCCGGCAACACCGGCGCGCTGATGGCGGTGTCCCGCTACGTGCTCAAGACCATGACCGGCGTCGACCGTCCCGCCATCTGCGGCATCATGCCGAACCAGAAAAACGGCCCGACCTACATGCTGGACCTGGGCGCCAACGTCGACTGCGAACCGCATCACCTGCACCAGTTCGCCATCATGGGCTCGGTGCTGGTCTCGGCCATGGAAAAGATCGCCCGCCCGACCATCGGCCTGCTGAACGTCGGCACCGAGGACATCAAGGGCAACGAGGTGGTCAAGGCCACCAGCAAGCTGCTGCAGGCCGACCACGAGCGCGGCGCCCTCAATTTCCACGGCAACGTCGAAGGCAACGACATCTTCAAGGGCACCACCGACATCGTGGTGTGCGACGGCTTTGTCGGCAACGTGACGCTCAAGGCGGTCGAGGGCGTGGCGCGCTTCTTCGGCGACACGCTGCGCACCGAGTTCAAGCGCAACCTGTTGACCATGCTGGGCGCCTTGCTCGGCGGCGGCGCGCTGAAGGCGGTCAAGGATCGCTTCCAGCCGTCGCGCCACAACGGCGCCAGCCTGCTGGGCCTGCGCGGCCTGGTGTTCAAGAGCCATGGCGGCGCCGATGCCTATTCCTATGAGTGGGCGATCCGACGCGCGTATGATGCTGCAAAAAATGACGTGTTGGGACATATCTCGGAAATGATCGCCGAGCTCATGCCGCGCAACACGGATACCCCCGAAGTACCTGGCTCAACTATTTAGTGGACGGTAGAACGGCATGACTTTGTACAGCAAAATTATAGGCACCGGCAGCTACCTGCCGGAAAAGCGGGTGACCAACCAGGACCTGGCTGATCAACTCGCCGCCAAAGGCATCGAGACCTCGGACGAATGGATCGTCACCCGCAGCGGCATTTCGGCGCGCCATTTCGCCGAGCCGGAACAGAAATCGTCGGACCTGGCCGTCAACGCCGCCAAAAAGGCGCTGGAGATGGCGGGCCTGCAGCCCAACGATATTGACCTCATCGTGCTGGCCAGCTCGACGCCGGATTTCTTCGGCAGCTTCCCCAGCACCGCCTGCATCGTGCAGAAAAAACTGGGCATGACCAACAACAGCGCGGCGGTCGACGTGCAGGCCGTGTGCAGCGGCTTCGTCTACGCCGTCTCCACCGCCGATGCCTTCATCCGCGCCGGCGTGCACAAGAACGTGCTGGTGATCGGCGCCGAAGTGTTCTCGCGCATCCTCAACTTCGACGACCGCACCACCTGCGTGCTGTTCGGCGACGGCGCCGGCGCCATCGTGCTGAGCGCGTCGGAAGAGCCGGGCATCCTGGCCACCAAGCTGCACGCGGACGGCCGTCATTCGGACATCCTCAGCGTGCCGGGTTCGGTCGATGGCGGCGCGGTGGCCGGCAGCGCCTTCCTGTACATGGACGGTCCCGCCGTGTTCAAGCTGGCCGTGTCGGTGCTGGAGAAGGTCGCGCACGAAGCGCTGGACAAGGCCGGCATGACTTCGGATCAGATCGACTGGCTGATTCCGCACCAGGCCAACATCCGCATCATGAACAGCACCGCCAAGAAGCTGGGCCTGCCTGCTGAGAAGATGGTGGTCACGGTCGACCAGCACGGCAACACCTCGGCCGCCTCGATCCCGCTGGCGCTGGACGTCGCCGTGCGCGATGGCCGCATCAAGAAGGGGCAGAACATCATGATGGAAGGCGTCGGTGGCGGGTTCACCTGGGGCGCCGTCCTAGCGAGGTTGACGGATGACCTTATTGCTCGCTAGGACTGGGCGCGTTTTTAACGGCCTGAATTAGAATTAGAGTTCTAACGGGCTCGGCGGTAGCAAGGCTGTCACGATGGCATGCTAGCGTAGCGTTCAATAAAAATGAGATGGATGAAGTATGACTAAATTTGCTTTTGTATTTCCGGGCCAGGGTTCGCAAGCGATCGCGATGATGGACGGCTTCGCCGGCAACCCTGTGGTGGCGCAAACCATCGCCGAGGCGTCCGACGCGCTGCAGTTCGACCTGGGCAAGTTGATGGCCGAAGGTCCGAAGGAAGAACTGGACCTGACCACCAACACCCAGCCGGTGATGCTCACCGCCGCGGTCGCCGTGTACCGCGCCTGGATCGCTGCCGGCGGTCCGCTGCCGTCCATCGTTGCCGGCCACAGCCTGGGTGAATACTCGGCGCTGGTCGCGGCCGGTGTGATCTCGTTCAAGGACGCCGTGCCGCTGGTGCGCTTCCGCGCGCAGGCGATGCAGGAAGCCGTGCCGGTCGGCATGGGCACCATGGCCGTCGTGCTGGGCCTGTCGGACGACGACGTCCGCGCCGCCTGCGCCGAAGCCGCCGCCGCCGTGGTTGGTTCGGTGGTCGAGGCCGTCAATTTCAACGCCCCCGCGCAAGTGGTGATCGCCGGCGACACCGTCGCTGTCGAGCGCGCCTGCGAGATCGCCAAGGCCAAGGGCGCCAAGCGCGCCATGAAGCTGCCGGTGTCGGCGCCGTTCCACTCGTCGCTGCTCAAGCCCGCCTCGGACCGTCTGCGCGAGTACATGGACGGCCTGACCTTCTCGGCGCCGCAGATCGCGCTGATCAACAACGTCGACGTCGCCGTGCTGACCGATCCGGCCAGCATCAAGGATGCGCTGGTGCGCCAGGCCGCTTCGCCGGTGCGCTGGGTCGAAACCATGCAGAAGGTCGCCGCCGAAGGCATCACGCAAGTGGTCGAGTGCGGCCCGGGCAAGGTGCTGATGGGCTTGACCAAGCGCATCGACGCCACCCTGGTGGGCGACGCGATCACCGACCAGGCCTCGCTGGAGCGCGTGTTGACCGCGCTCAAATAAGCTGCCAGGTCTTCAGGCACACTCCCTAAACGTCTAAGGATACCCATGAATTTAACGAATCAAGTTGCCCTGGTCACGGGCGCATCGCGCGGCATCGGCAAGGCCATCGCCCAGGAGTTGGCGCGTCAAGGCGCCCGCGTGATCGGCACCGCCACCACCGAAGCCGGCGCTGAAGCGATCTCGGCCTATCTGGCGGAAATCGGCGCCGAAGCCGGCAAGGGCATGGTCCTCAACGTCACCGACGCCGCGCGCTGCGCCGCCGTCATCGACGACATCACCAAGACCTGGGGCGCCGTCGGCATCCTGGTCAACAACGCCGGTATCACGCAGGACCAGCTGGCCATGCGTATGAAGGATGAAGAGTGGGACAGCGTCATCGCCACCAACCTGAGCTCGGTCGGCCGCCTGTCGCGCGCCGTGCTGCGCGGCATGATGAAAGCCAAGACCGGGCGTATCATCAACATCACTTCGGTGGTGGCGTCCTCCGGCAATCCGGGCCAGATGAACTACGCCGCCGCCAAGGCCGGCGTGGAGGGCATGGGCCGCGCGCTGGCGCGTGAAATCGGCAGCCGCAACATCACCGTCAACAGCGTGGCGCCGGGCTTCATCGACACCGACATGACCAAGGCGCTGGGCGAAGAGCAGCACGCCGCCCTGCTGACGCAGATTCCGCTGGCGCGCCTGGGCAAGCCCGAGGACATCGCGGCCGCGGTCGCCTTCCTGGCGTCGCCGCAGGCGGCGTATATTACCGGTACCACCCTGCACGTGAACGGCGGGATGTACATGAATTGATGGGTTTCGGTGGCGGAAAAGCCACCGTTTCTCGTCTTTTAGCAGTGATTTCGGATTATTTAGCAGCAGCTACCGAAATTAGTTTTTCAGTGCGCAAACCTGATAAAATGCGCGCTTTCCGTAACAAACAAAATGGAGCCATAACATGTCGGATATCGAACAACGCGTTAAGAAAATCGTCGCTGAGCAACTGGGCGTCGCCGAAGCAGACATCAAGATCGAATCCTCGTTCGTCGACGACCTCGGCGCTGACTCCCTGGACACCGTGGAACTGGTGATGGCCCTGGAAGACGAATTCGAAATGGAAATCCCTGACGAACAAGCAGAAAAGATCACCACCGTGCAGCAAGCGATCGACTACGCTACCGCCCACGTCAAGGCGTAATTTCTGCCCGATCGACTTTAGGAGAATCGCTTGAGAGGTTCTAAAAACCGTCGTGTTGTCATCACCGGCCTGGGCGCCGTGACTCCGGTCGGCAATACTGTTGCCGAATCGTGGGCCGCGATCACCGAGGGTAAATCCGGGATTGCCAACATCACCAAGTTTGATGCGCAAGCTTTCACCACCAAGTTCGCCGGTGAAGTCAAAGGCTTCAATATCGAGGATTACATCCCCGCTAAGGAAGCGCGCCACATGGATACCTTTATCCATTACGGCATGGCGGCCGGCATCCAGTCGGTGCAAGACTCCGGCATCGTCGTCACCGAAGAGAATGCCGATCGCATCGGCGTCATCATCGGTTCCGGTATCGGCGGCCTGCCGCTGATCGAAGAAACCAAGGAAGAGTACGACAAGCGCGGTCCGCGCCGTATCTCGCCGTTCTTCGTGCCTGCCTCGATCATCAATATGATCTCGGGCAACCTGTCGATCAAGTACGGCATGCGTGGTCCTAACCTGTCGATCGTCACGGCCTGCACCACCGGCCTGCACTGCATCGGCGTGGCAGCCCGCATGATCGAGTACGGCGACGCCGACGTCATGGTGGCCGGCGGCGCGGAATCGACCGTGTCGCCGCTGGGCCTGGGCGGTTTCGCCTCGGCCCGCGCGCTGTCGACCCGCAACGACGATCCAGCGACCGCGTCCCGCCCATGGGACAAGGACCGCGACGGTTTCGTGCTGGGCGAGGGCGCCGGCGTGATGGTGCTCGAAGAGTACGAACACGCCAAGGCGCGCGGCGCCAAGATCTACGCCGAGCTGCTGGGTTTCGGGATGAGCGCCGACGCTTATCACATGACCTCGCCATTGGAAGATGGCAGCGGCGGCAGCAAGTCGGTGATTGCCGCGCTGGCCAACGCCGGCATCAATCCCGACCAGGTGCACTACCTGAACGCCCACGGCACGTCGACCCCGCAGGGCGACGTGGCGGAAGTGCAGGGCATCAAGCGCACCTTCGGCGCGCACGCCAAGAACATGGTGATCAATTCGACCAAGTCGATGACCGGTCACCTGTTGGGCGGCGCCGGCGGCCTGGAAGCGGTGTTTACGGTACTGGCGGTCCACCATCAGGTGTCGCCTCCGACCATCAACATCTTCAACCAGGACCCCGCTTGCGACCTGGACTTCTGCGCCAACGTGGCCCGTCCGATGAAGATCGAGTATGCAGTCAAGAACTCGTTCGGCTTCGGCGGCACCAATGGCAGCCTGGTGTTCGGCAAGATCTAAAGTCCGCAAAAGTTCGACCCCGCGTTGAACTAATCCACGCAAGCCCTGTCCAATCGGGGTGAGCGTGGATTCGGCGCCGGCTTCGCCGGCCAAGTACCGGCCTCGCGGCCGGCGCTTCCGAATGTAATCCCCTGTTTTTTGTTGAACGTACCGTTGTTGAACGTACGCGGCTGTCATGTCGATTGCGGTCTCTGTCATCGTTCGCCCCTCGTCCGGCCTGCAGCTGCTGCATGCCGGCTTGTGTTGCGGCGTGTTGGCGTCGGCCGTTGCCTGTCCGGGCTGGTGCGCGCCGTTGTGCTGCGCGCTGGCCGGGCTGCTCGGCCTGTGGCGCGGACGTCCATGCCGTAATGCGCGTCAGCTTGATATTTCCGGTGTCGGCCAGCTGCGGCTGACGGTATACCAAAAAACAGGGGTGGTGCTGCGCCTGCTGGACGGCTCGACCATTTGGCCGGGCTTGCTGTTGCTGCGGCTGGGCGACGGCGACGGCCAGGCGCAGGTGGTGGCGGTGCTGCCCGACAGCGTCACGCGCGCCGATTGGCGTGCCTTGTCGCTGGCTTGCCGGGCCATCGCGGCCCGGGCTGAAATAAAACCGCGAACACTGTGAACTTCTTGCAGCGAGCTAACTCTATAGCATATGGCTCAAGACATATGGATAAAGAGTTCGGCCACGCTGCAGGCCACCGAGGGATGCAGGAGTGACGACAGAACGTGAGTGCGACCAGGTGCTGGTGGACCGGGTGCGGGATGGAGACAAGCAGGCGTTCGATTTGCTGGTGGCCAAGTACCAACGCCGGCTGATGCGCCTGCTGTCGCGTATCGTCCACGATCCGGCCGAAGCCGAGGATGTGGTGCAGGAGACGTTTATCAAGGCCTACCGCGCGCTGCGCCATTTCCGCGGCGACTCCGCCTTCTACACGTGGCTGTACCGCATCGGCATCAACACCGCCAAGAATTTTCTGGCGACGCAGGGCCGCCGCACGCCCACGTCGACCGAAGCAGACGCCGAGCAAGCCGAAGCCTTTAACGATGGCGAGCATTTGCGCGACATCAACACGCCGGAATCCATGCTGGCGAGCAAGCAGATCGCCCAGACCGTCAACGCGGCGATGGATGCCTTGCCCGTGGATTTGCGCACCGCGATCGCCTTGCGCGAGATCGAGGGATTGAGCTATGAGGAAATCTCCGACATCATGGCCTGTCCGATCGGCACGGTGCGCAGCCGCATCTTCCGCGCCCGCGAAGTCATCGCTGAAAAATTGCGACCCTTGCTGGACATGCCAGTTGACAAGCGCTGGTAAGGGGGGAATGATGGCAAGTGTTATTGGCGTCCGGCAATGCGCCCGGGAAGGGCGCGGCGGACATGTTTTGACATGGCGGGATACGCGATGGATACCCAGAAAAGACTGCACGAAAACATCTCGGCGCTGGCCGACGGTGAGTTGGCGGACAGCGAGCGCGAGCTGGCGCTGGCGGCGCTCGACACGGCGGAAGGGCAGGCGGCCTGGCGCGCCTACCACCTGACCGGCGACGTGCTGCGCGACCAGGCCAGCGGCGCGCTGAGCGACGGCTTCGGGGCGTCGCTGGCGGCCCGTCTTGCCGCCGAGCCCGCCTACGTGCCCGCCGCCGCGCCGGCCGGGCGCGCGGCCGACCCGGCCGAAACCCCGGCCGACGTCATCCTGCCCTGAGACGCTTGCACAACTTGCATTGTTGAGTGTGCCGTCGGGCGCGTTTTCGCTTACCATACGCTAGCCTTAGCCTCGCGCAACTCGCCCGAGGGGCACTTGCGTTCCAGAACTTTATAAAGACCGATACTTTCCATGAAAAATAATTTCTCCGTTGGTAGTAAAACTCTTTCCGCGCTGCTGGTCGGCGCAAGCGTATGGATCTCGCCGGCCGCCTTCGGCCTGGCCCCCGCGATGGCCGCCGCGCCGGTCACCGGCGCCGTCATCGGCCTGCCGGACTTCGCCGACCTGGTCGACCGCGTCGGCCCGGCCGTGGTCAACATCCGCACCACCGAACGCCTCAAGCTGGGCGGCCGCGGCGGCGCCGACGGCCAGCCGGGCGAAGAGGAAATGCAGGAATTCCTGCGCCGCTTCTTTGGCGGCGCGTTGCCGCAGCCCGGCCCCGGCGGCAAGGGCACGCCGCGCGGCCGCCGCCAGGCGCCGCCGTCCGACGAGCGAAATGCAGCGCGGCAATGGCTCCGGCTTCATCCTGTCGGCCGACGGCTATGTGATGACCAACGCCCACGTGGTCGACGGCGCCGACGAGGTGTTCGTCACGCTGACCGACAAGCGCGAGTTCAAGGCCAAGGTGCTGGGCGCGGACGCCCGCACCGACGTCGCCGTGCTCAAGATCGAGGGCGACAAGCTGCCCTTCTTGGTCATGGGCGATTCGGACAAGATCCGCGTCGGCGAATGGGTGATCGCGATCGGCTCGCCGTTCAACCTGGAGAACACCGTCACCGCCGGCATCATCTCGGCCAAGCAGCGCGACACCGGCGACTACCTGGCGCTGATCCAGAGCGACGTCGCGGTCAATCCCGGCAATTCGGGCGGCCCGCTGATCAACATGCGCGGCGAGGTGATCGGCATCAACTCGCAGATCGCCACGCTGTCGGGCGGCTACAACGGCATTTCCTTCGCCGTGCCGATCGACGAGGCGATCCGCGTGTCGGAGCAGCTGAAGAAAAACGGCAAGGTCACGCGCGGCCGCATCGGCGTGCAGATCGGCGAAGTCAGCAAGGAAGTGGCGGAGTCGCTGGGCTTGAAGAGCGCGCAGGGCGCCGAGGTGTCGCTGGTGGAGCCGGGCGGTCCCGCCGATAAGGCCGGCATCAAGGCGGGCGACATCATCCTCAAGTTCAACGGCGTGCAGGTGAACCGTTCGTCGGACCTGCCGCGCCTGGTGGGCGGCACCGCGCTGGCCAGCAAGGCCGTGGTGACGGTGTGGCGCAAGGGTCAACAGTTGGACTTGCCGGTGACCGTGGCCGAGCTGGAGGCGGACAAGGGCGCCAAGGTGGGCAAAGGCAAGGGCGGCAAGGCCGAGCCGGAAGCGACGGTCAAGGCCAACGCGCTGGGCTTGAAGGTCAGCGACCTGACCGCCGAGCAGAAGAAGGAGCTGGGCGTCGACGGCGGCGTGCTGGTCGATGCGGCCGAGGGCGTGGCCGGCCGCGCCGGCGTGCAGGAGGGCGACGTGCTGCTGCAGTTGAATAACATCGAAGTCAAGGACGCCAAGCAGTTCAACGCGGCCGTGGCCAAGCTCGACGCGAAGAAGGCTTCGGTGCTGCTGGTGCGCCGCGGCGACGTGACGCAGTACATTTCCGTGCGTCCTAGCGCCAAGTAAGGAGTTCGCCCCGCCCGCTTCGGCGCGGCGGGGCGCTGTCATGCACTTCACCCTCTACTCGCGCAGCTACTGCCACCTCTGCCAGGACATGCTGGACGCCCTGATGCGCCTGCAAACGCCCGAGCGGCCCATCACCGTCGACGTGATCGATGTCGACGCCGACGACGCCCTGGTGGCCCGCTTCGACGAGCTGGTGCCGGTGCTGTACGCCGACCTGTCCCAGCCCGAGTTGTGCCACTACTTCCTGGACGAGGCAAAAGTGCGCGAAGTGCTTAATAAATAAGCATTTCCGCTGCATTTTTTGCCTCAAGGCCTTAAGCAATATGCATTTTGCACTGCATAAGTCGGCCTTTCCCCTCTGAAATCCGGTAAAATGCGGGGGTAGAAAAGCTTCCGTTTTGCTTTCAGTGGCTGTCATCAAGGCGCTCGCCAGGGCATTACCGCCCCGCTCGGAGCGCTTTTTTCGTATTGCGCGCAGTTTCCGCGCCCCGTCGTTTCAAACCCGTTTTTGAATATTTGTTAATGAACAACATACGCAATTTTTCCATCATCGCCCACATCGACCACGGCAAATCGACCCTGGCGGACCGTATCATTCAATTGTGCGGTGGCTTGTCCGAACGCGAGATGGAGTCGCAAGTGCTCGATTCGATGGATCTGGAGCGCGAACGCGGCATTACGATCAAGGCCCAGACCGCGGCCCTGCAATATAAGGCCCGCGACGGCATCGTCTACAACCTGAACCTGATCGACACCCCCGGCCACGTCGACTTCTCGTACGAAGTGTCGCGCTCGCTGTCGGCCTGCGAAGGCGCGCTGCTGGTGGTCGACGCCTCGCAGGGCGTGGAAGCCCAGACCGTGGCCAACTGCTACACCGCGCTCGACCTGGGCGTGGAAGTGGTGCCGGTGCTGAATAAAATCGACTTGCCGAACGCCGACCCACCGACCGCGATCGCCGAGATCGAGGACGTGATCGGCATCGAGGCCGGCGACGCCGTCCACTGCTCGGCCAAGACCGGCCTGGGCGTGGAAGACGTGCTGGAATCGATCATCGCCAAAGTCCCGCCGCCGAAGGGCGACCCGGACGCGCCGCTGCAGGCGCTGATCGTCGACTCGTGGTACGACCCCTACGTCGGCGTGGTGATGCTGGTGCGTGTGATGAACGGCACCCTCAAGCCCAAGGACAAGATCAAGCTGATGGCCACCGACTCGCTGCAGCTGGTGGAGGACGTCGGCATCTTCGCGCCGCGCTCGGTCTCGCTGCCGCAGCTGTCGGCCGGCCAGGTGGGCTTCATCATCGCCGGCATCAAGGAACTGAAGGCCGCCAAGGTGGGCGACACCGTCACCCTGGCCAACCGTCCGGCGCCGGCGCCGCTGCCCGGCTTCAAGGAGGTGCAGCCGCAGGTGTTCGCCGGCCTGTTCCCGGTCGAGGCCAACCAGTACGACGCGCTGCGCGACTCGCTGGAAAAGCTCAAGCTCAACGACGCCGCGCTGATGTACGAGCCGGAAGTGTCGCAGGCGCTGGGCTTCGGCTTCCGCTGCGGCTTCCTCGGCCTGCTGCACATGGAGATCGTGCAGGAACGCCTGGAGCGCGAATTCGACATGGACCTGATCACCACGGCCCCGACCGTGGTGTACGAGGTGGTCATGCGCGACAACAGCATCATCAAGGTGGACAATCCATCCAAGATGCCGGACCCGACCAAGATCAACGAGATCCGCGAGCCTATCGTCACGGTCAACCTGTACATGCCGCAGGAGTACGTCGGCTCGGTGATCACGCTGTGCATCGGCAAGCGCGGCGTGCAGATGGACATGGCCTACCACGGCCGCCAGGTCAAGCTGGTCTACGAGATGCCGATGGGCGAGATCGTGCTGGACTTCTTCGACAAGCTCAAGTCCACCTCGCGCGGCTACGCCTCGATGGATTACGAGTTCAAGGAATACCGCGCCTCGGACGTGGTCAAGGTCGACATGCTGATCAACGGCGAGAAGGTCGACGCGCTGGCCATCATCGTCCACCGTTCCAACAGCGCCTACCGCGGCCGCCAGGTCGCGGCCAAGATGCGCGAGCTGATCCCGCGCCAGATGTTCGACGTGGCGATCCAGGCCGCCATCGGTGTCAACGTGATCTCGCGCGAGAACGTCAAGGCCTTGCGCAAGAACGTGCTGGCGAAGTGCTACGGCGGCGACGTCAGCCGTAAAAAGAAACTGCTGGAGAAGCAGAAAGCAGGTAAAAAACGCATGAAGCAAGTGGGCTCGGTCGAGATTCCACAAGAAGCGTTCCTGGCAATCTTACAAGTGGACGACAAATGAACCTGCAAGTGATCTTAGGTAATTTTGCTTTAATCCTGTTCGTACTGATGGTGATCACCGGTGTGATCTGGTTCCTGGATGTGTTCTACCTGGCCAAGCAGCGCCGTGCCGCCGCCGACCGCGCGCTGGCCGAGTACGACGCCCGCAACGCCAAGCTGACCGCCGACGGCATCAAGCTCGACAACCAGGGCAACCGCGCCGCCATCGAGGCCAACCTGTTGCGCCAGCCGACCTGGATCGAATACTCGGGCAGCTTCTTCCCGGTGATCGCGCTGGTGTTCTTCCTGCGCTCCTTCCTGTACGAGCCGTTCAAGATCCCGTCGTCGTCGATGGTGCCGACCTTGCTGGTGGGCGACCTGATCCTGGTGAACAAGTTCACCTACGGCATCCGCCTGCCGGTGCTGAACCAGAAAGTGGTCCAGATCAACGACCCGCAGCGCGGCGATGTGATGGTGTTCAAGTATCCGATGGATATGAGCCAGGACTACATCAAACGCGTCATTGGCGTGCCGGGTGATAAGATTACGTATGAGAACAAGCGCTTGACGGTGAACGGCGTGGAAGTGAAGTACACTCCGCTGGACGACTACCTCGACGACGAACACCTGATTTACAACAAGCAGTTCCAGGAAAACCTGACCGGCGTGAGCCACCGCATCCTCAACAACGAGGCGGCGCCGACGCTGAGCCTGGATGGCGTGAAGCAGTTCCCGCACAGCGAAAACTGCACCTACAAGTATGAAGGCTTCACCTGTGTGGTTCCGCAGGGCAACTACTTCATGATGGGCGACAACCGCGACAATAGCGCGGACAGCCGCTACTGGGGCTTTGTGCCGGACAAGAACATTGTTGGAAAAGCATTCTTCGTGTGGATGAACCTGGGCAACCTGCGCCGCATCGGCAGCATCCACTGACAGCGGACCACGGCGAAAGGGACTAAGATGCAAGCAAGCTTGAAACGGCAAGATGGCATTTCCCTGGTCGGCCTGATCGTCGTGCTGGCCGTGCTGGGCTTCGTCGGCGTGCTGGCGCTCAAGATCGTGCCGACCTATACCGAGTACCGCGCGATCCAGAACGCCATCGTCACGGCCAAGGCCACCGGCGGTTCCGTGCTGGAGATGCAGAAATCGTTCGACGCCAACGCGACCACCGGCTACATCAGCTCGATCACCAGCCGGGATCTGCTCATCGGCAAGGAAAACGGCGAAGTGGAAATCAGCTTCGCCTACGAAAAGAAAATCCCGTTGGTCGGACCGGCCAGCCTGCTGTTGGAATACCAGGGCACCACGGCCAAGAACGGCATGCCGCCGCCGGCCAAGACCGACCAATAAACACGTTTAACACCAGAACAAAACAATGAATCTTCAGTTATTGCAAACCCGTCTAGGCTATACGTTCCAGGATGCTGGTCTGTTGCAGCAAGCCTTGACGCACCGTAGCCACAGCAGTTTGCATAATGAACGACTGGAATTCCTCGGCGACTCGGTCCTGAACTGCGTGGTCGCCTCCATCCTGTACGAGCGCTTCGTGGCGATCGACGAGGGCGACCTGTCGCGCCTGCGCGCCAACCTGGTCAAGCAGCAGTCGCTGTACGAGATCGCGCAAAAGCTGGAACTGTCGCAGTTCCTGCGGCTGGGGGAAGGGGAGTTGAAGTCGGGCGGGTTCCGCCGCCCCTCGATCCTGGCCGACACGCTTGAGGCGCTGTTGGGCGCCATTTTTTTGGATGGCGGCTTCAACCCCGCGCGCGACGTGATCCGGGCCTTCTACATTCCGATCCTGGAATCGGTCGACCCGCAAACCCTGGGCAAGGACGCCAAGACCCTGCTGCAGGAATTCCTGCAAAGTAAGAAGATTTCCCTGCCGCTGTACAATGTGGTGGCCACGCACGGCGCCGCGCACAGCCAGGAATTCGAAATCGAATGCCTGGTGCCCAAGCTGGGCATCCAGGTCTACGGACGCGGCGGCAGCCGCCGCGCCGGCGAACAGGCCGCCGCCAAGCTGGCGCTGGAAGTGGCCGAGCAAGCGTTGGTCAAGACCCCGGCCGCCGGCCGCAAGTCCAAGCCGCGCGCCGCCCAGCTCAAGCTGGCCGGCATCGCCACCGTGCAGACGACCGAGGCCGGTAACGAACCGTCGCCACCGCCTGCCAAAGCAGCACACAAGTAAAAGAGAACTGAAATGACTACCGAAACGACCTCCGCCAACTTCCGTTGTGGCTACATCGCCATTGTCGGCCGCCCCAACGTGGGCAAATCGACCCTGATGAACACGCTCATCGGCGCCAAGGTCAGCATCACCTCGCGCAAGGCGCAGACCACGCGCCACCGCATCACCGGCATCCAGACCCACGACGATGCGCAGTTCATCTACGTCGACACGCCGGGCTTCCAGACCCGCCACTCGAACGCGCTCAACAACACGCTCAACAAGACCGTCACCAACACGCTGGTCTCGTCGGACCTGATCCTGTACGTGATCGAGGCCGGCACCTTCGGCCCGGCCGACCAGCAGGTGATGGACCTGCTGCCGGTGGAAGTGCCGGTGATCCTGGTGATCAACAAGGCCGACCGCGTCAAGGACAAGGGCGCGCTGATGCCGTTCGCCCAGCAGGTCGCCGCCAAGTTCAACTTCGCGGCCATCGTGCCGGTGTCGGCCAAGCTGCGCTTCCAGCTGGAAGGCCTGGAAAAAGAGATCAAGCGCTTCCTGCCCGAGAACGCGCCGATCTTTGGCCCGGACGACATCACCGACCGCAGCGAGAAATTCCTGGCGTCGGAAATCGTGCGCGAGAAGCTGTTCCGCCTGGTGGGCGACGAGCTGCCGTACACCAGCACCGTGCTGATCGAGAAGTTCGAGCAGGAGGGCGACCTGCGCCGCGTGTTCGCCGCCATCCTGGTCGAGCGCGACACGCACAAGTCCATGGTCATCGGCAACAAGGGCGCGCGGCTGAAGGAAGTGTCGACCCAGGCCCGCCTGGACATGGAAAAACTGTTCGGCGGCCCGGTGTACCTGGAGATCTGGGTCAAGGTCAAGTCCGGCTGGGCCGACAACGAAGCGGGTCTGCGCGCCTACGGCTACGAATAAAGAAGAGGGCGATGTCCACCACCACGCTCGACGCCGACGCTGAATCGGCAACGCAGCAACCGGTCGTTCCCGCGCAGGCGGGAACCCCATCCCCCTCCGTAGCTCCAAAACGCCCGCGCGCGCCGCCGCGCGAGCGCACCTTCGGCACCAAGGTCGCCGGCCAGCCGGCTTTCGTCCTGCACAGCTATCCCTACAAAGAAACCAGTCTCATCATCGACCTGTTCACGCGCGACTTCGGCCGCGTGGCGCTGATCGCCAAGGGCGCCAAGCGGCCGCACTCGCAGCTGCGCGGCGTGCTGCAGACCTTCCAGCCGCTGTCGTCGAGCTGGGTGGGCAAATCCGAACTGCGCACGCTGACCGAGGCCGAATGGGTGGGCGGCATGCTGCCGCTGGAGAAGACCGCGCTGCTGTGCGGCTTCTACCTGAACGAGCTGCTGGTCAAGCTGCTGGCGCGCGACGACGCCCACCCGCGCCTTTTCGACCACTACGTCGCCACGCTCAACCAGCTCGCCCACAACGAACCGGCGCCCATCGTCTTGAGAAAATTCGAACGGGCCCTACTTAAAGAGACAGGCGTCGCCGCCGAGCTGACCCGCTGCACCGACACCCGCCGCACCGTGCAGGCCGACGTGGTCTACGTGGTGGACCCGGAACGCGGCCCGCGCCCCGAGCGCGCCGCCGACCCGTGGCCGCGCGTGGCCGGCAAGACGCTGCTCGACATGGAGCGCGAAGACTACCAGGACGCCGCCACGCAGGCGCAGAGCAAGCAGCTGATGCGCTTCCTGCTGGCGCACCACCTGGGCGGCGCGCCGCTGAACACGCGCCAGATCCTGATCGACCTGATGCAGTTATAAACCCGATAAACGGTATAAACCAATGAGCTTCCTGCAACCCTCCGGCACCATCATCGACCTTGGCGTGAACATCGACCACGTCGCCACCCTGCGCAACGCGCGCGGCACCACGTATCCGGACCCGATCCGCGCCGCGCTGCTGGCCGAGCAGGCCGGCGCCGACTGCATCACCCTGCACCTGCGCGAAGACCGCCGCCACATCAAGGACGCCGACGTGATCGCGCTGGCGCCGCAGCTGCTGACCCGCATGAACCTGGAGGCCGCCGTCACGCAGGAGATGATCGACTTCGCCTGCCGCATCAAGCCGGCCGACGTCTGCCTGGTGCCCGAGAAGCGCACCGAAGTGACCACCGAGGGCGGCCTCGATGTCGTCGGCCACTTCAACGCCGTGCGGGCCGCCGTCAAGCAGCTGCAGGCCGAAGGCATCCGCGTCAGCCTGTTCATCGACGCCGACGAGGAGCAGATGAACGCCACCGCCGACATCGGCGCGCCGGTGATCGAGCTGCACACCGGCCGCTATGCCGACACCGAAGGCGCCGAGCAGGCCGCCGAGCTGGAACGCATCCATCGCGGCGTGCTGTATGGCGTGTCGAAGGGCCTGAAGGTCAACGCCGGCCACGGCCTGCACTACACCAACGTGCAAGCCATCGCCGCGATTCCGGAAATCGCCGAGCTCAATATCGGCCACGCCATCGTCGCGCACTCGGTGTTCGTCGGCTGGGAAAACGCCGTGCGCGAAATGAAAGCCATCATGGTCTCGACCCGCCTGGGCGCGCGAAAATGATCTACGGGATAGGCACCGACATCTGCAAGATCCCGCGCATCGAGGCGGCGCTGGCGCGCCATGGCGACCGCTTCGCCGCCAAGATCCTCGGCCCGCAGGAGATGGAGAAGTACCTGGCGCGCAAGGCCAAGAACGCGGCGCGCGGCATCCGCTTCGTCGCCACGCGCTTCGCCGCCAAGGAAGCCTTCTCCAAGGCCATCGGCTTGGGCATGCGGATGCCGATGACCTGGCCCGCCGCGCAGATGCTCAACGCGCCCAGCGGCAAGCCGGTGATCGTGTGCAGCGGCGTGCTGAAGGAATTCATGGAAAAGCATAAGCTGTCGGCACAGGTGACCGTCAGCGACGAGGAAGAATACGCCGTCGCCTTCGTCATCGTCGAACAAGCGCAGTGAGAAGACAATCGCATGACTGAACTGGAAGCCGCGCCCGATCCGCGCGAACAAGTGCTGGCCACCGTGGCCAAGCTGCCCAACCTGCCGGGCGTGTACCGCTATTTCGACGCCGACGACAAGGTGCTCTACGTCGGCAAGGCGCGCGACCTGAAGAAGCGCGTGTCGAGCTACTTCCAGAAAAACCTCAGCAGCCCGCGCATCGCCATGATGGTCGAACGCATCGCGCGGCTGGAGACCACCGTCACCCACAGCGAAGCCGAAGCGCTGATCCTTGAGAACAACCTGATCAAGGCCCTGAGCCCGCGCTTCAACATCCTGTTCCGCGACGATAAATCGTACCCCTACCTGAAGATCACCGGCGGCGACGCGCCGCGCATGGTCTACTACCGCGGCGCGGTGGACAAGAAGAACCAGTATTTCGGCCCGTTCCCCAGCTCGTGGGCGGTCAAGGAATCGATGCAGATCCTGCAGAAGGTGTTCCTGATCCGCACCTGCGAGGACAGCGTGTATTCCAACCGCACCCGCCCATGCCTGCTGCACCAGATCGGCCGCTGCAGCGCGCCCTGCGTGGACCTGATCAGCAAGGACGACTACAAGCTCGATGTGGAAAACGCCGCGCGCTTCCTGCGCGGGCGCCAGAGCGAGGTGATGGCCGACCTGGAAGCGAAGATGCACGGCTACGCCGCCGAGCTCAAATTCGAGCAGGCGGCGGCGGTGCGCAACCAGATCCAGTCGCTGTCGCGCGTGCTGCACCAGCAAAGCATGGAGACCACCGGCGACGCCGACGTCGACATCATCGCCGTGCTGGTGCAGGGCGGACGCGCCTGCGTCAACCTGGCCATGGTGCGCGGCGGCCGCCACCTGGGCGACCGCGCCTACTTCCCCAACCATATCGGCGACGCCGCCGCCATCGCGGAGGAGGCGATCGAGGTCGAGGTGCTGGCCGCCTTCTTGGTCCAGCACTACACCGAGAAGTTCATCCCCGGCACGCTGATCCTCAACATCGAATTCGACCACCCGGCGCTGATGCAGGCCTTGCAGGAGCAGTGTGGCCACCGCATCAACCTGATCTTCCAGCCGCAGGACCAGCGCCGCAAGTGGCTGGAGCTGGCGCAGAAGGGCGCCGAGATCTCGCTGGCGCGGTTGCTGTCGGAGCAGGGCTCGCAGCAGTCGCGCACGCGCGCGCTGGTCGAGGCGCTGCAGCTGGAGCCGGAGGACATCGACGCGCTGCGCGTGGAATGCTTCGACATCTCGCACACGCAGGGCGAGGCCACGCAGGCCTCGTGCGTGGTGTTCCACCACCACCAGATGCAGAACGGTGAATACCGTCGCTACAACATCAACGACATCACGCCCGGCGACGACTACGCGGCGATGCGCCAGGTGCTGATGCGCCGCTACGAGAAGGTGGCCAACGGCGACGGCGTCATGCCGGACGTGGTGCTGATCGACGGCGGCAAGGGCCAGATCGAAATGGCGCGCCAGGTGTTCGCCGAGCTGGGGCTGGACATCAGCCTGATCGTCGGCGTGGCCAAGGGGGAAGGGCGGCGTGTGGGCCTGGAGACGCTGATGTTCGTCGACGGCCGGCCGTCGCAGGAGCTGGGCAAGGAATCGGCGGCGCTGATGCTGGTGGCGCAGATCCGCGACGAGGCGCACCGCTTCGCCATCACCGGCATGCGCGCCAAGCGCGCCAAGACGCGCCAGACCTCGCGCCTGGAGGAGATCGAAGGGATAGGCGCCAAGCGCCGCCAGCGCCTGCTGGCGCGCTTCGGCGGCCTGCGCGGCGTGGTCGACGCCAGTGTCGAGGACCTCAAGCAGGTCGAGGGCATCTCGAACGCTTTGGCCGAAGAGATTTACCGCCAATTACACTGAGTTACCTGCACAGCAACAGTGCGCTGGTTTAATGTGCGTCGGCAAGGTAGACTAGCGGCGCATTAACAATTTTCACGGCCGCACTAATTTCCGAGCTTATGCCCTTCAATATACCGATACTGTTGACCTGGTTGCGCGTTGCGCTGATTCCGCTGGTGGTGGGCGTCTACTACCTGCCCACCAACGTCCTGCCCGTGGCGGACCAGAACCTGGCGGCCACGCTGGTGTTCATCATCGCCGCCGTCACCGACTGGTTTGACGGTTTCCTCGCGCGCCGCTGGAACCAGACCTCGGCCTTCGGCGCCTTCCTCGACCCGGTCGCGGACAAGCTGATGGTGGCGGGGGCCTTGCTGGTGCTGGTGCAGCTGGACCGCGCCAACGCCGTGCTGTCGTTCATCATCATCGGCCGCGAGATCGCCATCTCGGCGCTGCGCGAATGGATGGCGCAGATCGGTGCCTCCAAATCGGTGGCGGTCAGCTCGCTGGGCAAGATCAAGACCACGGCCCAGATGATGGCCATCCCGCTGCTGCTGTTCCATGACGTGCTGTGGGGCGCCATCGACACCCAGTTCTGGGGCTCGCGCCTGCTGGAAGTGGCGGCCGTGCTGACGGTGTGGTCGATGTTCTACTACCTGCGCCTGGCCTGGCCGCTGATCAAGGAAAAGTCCGGCACGCTTAGCTAATGGCAAAGTGCTATGATCTGGTGAAGCCCACCTCATCAGATCGGGAGCACACGCCATGGCGCTTTGGAGATTCCTGGCCGCTTGCGCGGCAACCGCAATCTGCCTGGCGGCGCAGGCGCAGCAACAACCTTTCGTCTGCCGCACGCAGGAAGCCGGCCTGGGCCAGCCCAGCGTCGACAACCAGGACGGCGTCGGCCATCCGGTGATCGACGAAGGCAGCGGCGCCATCGTCGGCTACAGCCGCAATTGCGCCATCGCGACGCGGGTCCAGTACTTCTACCTCGCCGGCGGCAACTTCAAACCCTTCGATCCCGCCACCGGCTACACGGCGCCTCCAGCCGACTTGAAGACCATCCAGCGCAACGGCGCGGCAGTACCCTTCGTGGTGCGGGTGGAGGTCGGCACCATCAACCGCTTCATCTACACCATCGCCATGCTGGCGCCGGGGCCCAAGCCCGAGCCGGCGGCCTGGAACCGCAAGCTGGTGTACTGGTTCGGCGGCGGTGTCGGCATCGGCCATCATCAAGGCTTGCCGCTGTGGTTCAAGTCCGGAGGCTTGAGCGGCAACGAGCGCCAATTGATGATTCCCTTGCTGGAGCAGGGCTACGCCATCGTCAGCTCGTCCGGCAATGAAGCCGGCGTCCATTACAACATGCGCCTGGCCGGGCAGACCGCCATGCTGACCAAGGCCCGCTTTGTCGAGGCCTATGGCGCGCCACTGTTCACCATCGGCCTGGGTGGATCGGGCGGAGCGGTGCAGCAGTACCTGTTCGCGCAAAACCATCCCGGCCTGCTGGACGGCGGCATCCCGCTGCAATCGTATCCGGACATGATCACGCAGACCATGCCGATCTCGGATTGCCCGCTGCTGAGCCAATACTTCAAGGACGAGGTGGCGCTGGATCCGGCGTCGCCGTGGGCCAGGTGGACCAACCAGATCGCCATCGAAGGCATGAACGCCAGCGACACCGCACGCCACGCCTGGACCGGCGGCGCCGGATCGACCGAGTGCATCAACGGCTGGAAGATGGCGATCGTGACGGTGCTGAACCCACGCTACAAGCATGAGGGGTATGACATCGCCGCGACCTTCTATCGCTATCCCGCCGGTGTGTTCGACCAGGTCAAGTGGACGCACTGGAACGACCTGGCGGACATCTACGGCACCGACAGCCAAGGCTACGCGCCCGTCTCCATCGACAACGAGGGCGTGCAGTACGGCCTGAAAGCGCTGGAGCAGGGCAGCATCGGCATCGACGAATTCCTGCGCCTCAACGCCTGCGTGGGTGGCTGGAAGGAGCAGGCCGACTTCGTGGATTGGCTGGGCAAGGAAGACCCCTACGACAGCCGCAACATGCTGCGCAGCGCCACCTGCCGCGATCCGGACGGCGCGCCGGCGCCGCGCCGCAGCGGCAGCGTAGAGGCGATGCGCAAAGCCTACAGCTCGGGCCAGGTATTTACCGGCCAGCGCCTCGGCATCCCGATGATCGATCTGCGGCCCTATCTGGAGCCGGAGCTGAACATGCACAACGCGCGCCAGGCGTTCTCGGTGCGGGCCCGCCTGCTGCACGCCAACCGCGCCGAGGCCGGGCGCCAGGTGATCTGGTTCACCCGTTCCCAGTCCGACATGCAGGGCAGGGTGCTGGAAGCCTTGTCGGTCATGGACCGGCTGCTGAGCGGCGGCCCGGCGCCGGCCGAATTCACCGACCGCTGCATCGATACCGGCGGCGCCGTCATCGCCGCCGGGCCATCCGTTTGGGACGGCATCCTGGACGCCAGGCCGCCGGGGGCGTGCTCCAGGGCCTTCCCCATGTTTTCCAGCCCGCGCATGGTGGCGGGGGAATCCATCAGGGGCGACGTCTTCAAGTGCGCGCTGAAGCCGGTCGCGCAGGCGCTGCGGGACGGCAGCTATCCCGCCGGCCTGGCGTGGACCGCGCAGCAAGCGGCGCGGCTGCAGCGGATTTTCCCGCACGGTGTCTGCGATTACAGCCAGCCGGACCAGGGCCGGTCGCCGGCTTTTTAAAGCTGAACCGATAAGATTGACATCAGGGCCATTGACAGATGCTATGGATCATCTATAATGCTGGCCTGTTGTTGATGACGACGAAGCGGGAGTAGCTCAGTTGGTAGAGCGCAACCTTGCCAAGGTTGAGGTCGAGAGTTCGAGACTCTTCTCCCGCTCCAAGTTGTCAAAAACAAGTAGCACTGGCGTTAATGGCTGTCAGCTGCTAGAATGTCGGACTCCAATGCGGGAGTAGCTCAGTTGGTAGAGCGCAACCTTGCCAAGGTTGAGGTCGAGAGTTCGAGACTCTTCTCCCGCTCCAGTTTCTCCGGAAGTTGGCTGGCGCAGCACAAAATGTAACTCCAATGCGGGAGTAGCTCAGTTGGTAGAGCGCAACCTTGCCAAGGTTGAGGTCGAGAGTTCGAGACTCTTCTCCCGCTCCAGAATTTCGGATCGCAGCGCGTAACCCCGCTGTGCATCCTGGTAAAAAGTTTCCTCTGGCGAGGTAGCAAAGCGGTTATGCAGCGGCCTGCAAAGCCGTCTAGGTCGGTTCGACTCCGATCCTCGCCTCCAGACAATTTGAACTCCAAGCGGGAGTAGCTCAGTTGGTAGAGCGCAACCTTGCCAAGGTTGAGGTCGAGAGTTCGAGACTCTTCTCCCGCTCCAGTATGAAGAAGGGCAGCCGCTGTGGCTGCCCTTTTTGCATTCCGCGCGGCGTTTAGAATTCCTGCCGCGTCGGCCGGAACAGGATTTCATTGATGTCGACCTCTTCCGGCTGGCCGATGGCGAACAGCACGCAGCGCGCGAAGCTGCTCGGGGGAATGGCGTTGCGCTCGTAGAAGCTCTGCATCGCCTGCGTCATGCCTTCGGCCTTGGTGGTGGCGGGCAGTTCCGTATCGATCGCGCCCGGCGAGAGGATGGTGGAGCGGATGTTGTACGGCTTGACCTCCTTGCGCAAACCCTCGGAAATGGCGCGCACCGCGAACTTGCTGGCGCTGTACACCACGCCGCCCGCGCTGACCAGATGGCCGGCCACCGACGAGACGTTGATGATCTGCCCGCTCTTTTGCGCCTTCATGTGGGGCAGCGCGGCCGCGATGCCGTACAACACGCCCTTGATGTTGACGTCGATCGTCTGCTCCCATTCATCCAGCCGCAGCATCTCCAGCGGCGACAGCGGCATGACGCCGGCGTTATTGAGCAGCACGTCGATGCGTCCGTAGGTGTCGATGGCGCGCGCCACCAGCGCCTGCACCTGCGCCGGGTCCGTCACGTCGGTCTGCATGAAGCTCTCGGGGCCCAGCGCCAGTTCGCTCGCCAGCGCCCGCAGCCGGTCCAGCCTGCGCGCGCCCAGCACCACCCTGGCGCCGGCGCGCACCAGGTGGCGCGCCGTTTCCGCGCCCAGGCCACTGCTGCCGCCGGTGATCACCACCACCTTGTTGTCGATAGATTGCATCATGAGTTTTCCTTGGTTAAGTCAAATCACAAACCCAGCAGCCGCTCGGCGTTCGCGTGCGCGATCAGCGCCTTGTCGGCCTCACTGACCGGCAGGCGCTCGATGAAGGCGCGCGCGCCGTCCAGGCTCTGGTACGGATAGTCGATGGAGTACAGGATGCGTTCCGCCCCCATCAGCGCGTGGATGAACTGGAAGTGCGGCAGCGTGAGCATGCCGCTGGGCGAGACGTACACGTGCTCGCGGTAGGTCTGCACGATGGGCCGCCGCAGGCCGGACGCCTCCTGCGGAATCGCATCCTCGAGCCGTTGCAGGAAGAACGGCACCATCTCGCCCCAATGGCCGCTGATGATTTGCAGGCGCGGGTAGCGGTCGAACAGGCCGGCCAGCAGCATGCGCACGACCTGGATGCCGGCCTCGTTGTGCCAGCCCCAGCCGAACATGGACAGCCGCGCGCTCAGCTCCCGGTCGAAGCCGCCGTAGTAGGGCGCCTGCACGGCCGCCAGCGGCAGCCCGGGGTGGACGTACAAGGGCACCTCCAGCGCGTCGAAGGCGGCCAACACGGGCGCGTAGCGCGGGTCGTCCAGGAAGGTCGCGCCGGGACGCCCGTTGATCAGCGCGCCTTTGAGCCCCAGCGCCTTGACGGCGCGCTCCAGTTCGCGCGCGGCCGCCTCGGGCGCCTGCCACGGCAGCGTGGCGAAGCCGCTGAAGCGCGCCGGATGGGCCTGCGCCGCCAGCGCCAGCTTGTCGTTGGCGGCGCGGCACAGGTCGATCGCCTGCGCCGCCGCCAGCAGCTGCGCGAAGCCGCCGTAGGACAGCACCTGCATGTCGATGCCGGCCGCGTCCATGTCGGCCAGGCGTGGCGCGCCCATGTCCAGCGCCTTGCGGGCCGATTCGGCCGGGGCCACCACGTGCGGCCGGGTGGCGTCGGCCACGCGCCGGCCGTCGACCACGCGGCTGCCCCAGTCGGACAGGTAGGGCGCCTCGGCGCGGGCCAGGCCCTGGCTGGCCGCGCCGGTGGCGGCGTCGAGCACATGCTCTTCAACACAGATCAGTTTCATGGTGCCGTGCCGAGGATCAGGCCAGCAGCGCGTCGCGCAGCGCCTCGCCCAGGCGGGCGGCGGACTGCGGATTCTGTCCGGTGATGAGGCGGCCGTCGACCACCACGTTGTCGGCCCAGTTGGCCGCGCCCTGGTGCAGCGCGCCGCGCTCGATCAGCGCCGACGCCAGCAGGAACGGCACCACATGGGTGGACTGCACTTCCTCTTCCTCGCCGTTGGTGAAGGCCGCGAGCTTCTTGCCGGCCACCAGCAGGCTGCCGTCGGCGCGGCGGGCGTTGACCAGCGCGGCCGGGCCGTGGCACACCGCCGAGACGATGCCGCCGGCCGCGTCGATCTCGCGGATCGCCTTTTGCGCGGCCAGGTTGTCGGGGAAGTCCCACATCGTGCCGTGGCCGCCGGCAAAGAAGATCGCCGCATAGCGCGCGGGATCGACGTCGTCCAGGCGCAGCGTGTGGGAAATGGCATGGCGGAAGCCGGTGTCGGCCCAGTAGCGGGCGATGACCGGATCGTTCATGTCCTCCAGGCCGTCCAGCGGGGCGTCGCCGCCCAGCGGCGAGGCGAATTCGACGCGGATGCCGGCCGCCTGCAGCTTTTCCAGCGGGTGGGTCACTTCCGCCAGGTTGTAGCCGGTGGGGATGCCGGTCGCTCCCTTGACCGCGTTGCTGGAGACGACGAACAGGATGGGTTTGAGTTCAGATGCTTGCTTGGGCATGGGGGATATTCCTCTTGAATAAATGGGGGGGCGTCACAGGCTTGATCTTGGCGATCAGGCCGGCGCGAACAGCATTTCCCAGTTCAGGAACGGGCCGAGCGGGATCACTTGCCAGTCGATCAGGCCGGCCTTGGCGAGCGGGAATTCGGCCAGCGCCTTTTGGGCGGCCTCCACCGATTCGGCCTCGGCGATGATGGCGACGCCGGGGCGGTCCTGGCGGAAATAGATGTCGCGCACGATGCCGTTCTTGTAGAGCTGCCAGCCGTGGCGGGCTTCGGCCTGCAGGTGCGGATGGTATTGGTCCAGGGTGGCGCCGGGCTGGGGGATGTCGAGGCAAAGCAGTTTCATGGGAGTTTCCTTATGTTGAATTTTTCCGTCTGGTTGTCGCCCAAAATTCACCTTGGGCGCACCATTGGCATGTTAAAGTAGAAAAATACTCGTCAATGTAGAAAGATATTCCCATGTCGGAAGAGCCGAATTCGTCAATGTTTCGCGCCGCCGGCGCGCCGGACCGCCAGGAAAGGTTCGATGGCGTGACCGTGTTCGTGGAGGTGGTGCGGCTGGGCGGCTTCGCGCGCGCGGCCGAACACCTAGGCCTGACCCGCTCGGCGGTCGGCAAGGCCATGGCGCGGCTGGAGGCGCGGCTGGCCACGCGCCTGTTCCATCGCACCACGCGGGTGCAGAGCCTGACCGACGACGGCCAGATCTACTACGAACACTGCCTGCGCGCGCAGGCCGAGCTGCAGGCGGCCGAGGCGCAGATGGCGTCCGGCCGGCACGAGGTGGCGGGGCGCCTGCGGGTGTCCATGCCGGTGCTGTTTGGCCGCCACTGCGTCGCCCCCGTCCTGCTGGAGCTGGCGCGGCGGCATCCGTCGCTGGAGCTGCAGCTGAGTTTCAGCGACCGTCCGGTCGACGTGCTGGCGGAAGGCTTCGACCTCGCCATCCGCTGCGGCGTACTGGGCGCCGAGAGCGAGGGGCTGCGCGCGCGCAAGCTGGCGGTGCTGCGCAAGCGCGTGTGCGCCTCGCCGGGCTACCTCGCCACCCATGGACAGCCGCGCCTGAGCGCCGAACTGGCCGCGCACAGCATCCTGATCTACCGCCGCGCCGACCGCGTCAACACCTGGCAGTTGCCGGACGCGGCGGGGCGGATCGTGGACCTGCCGCTGACGTCGCGGCTGCAGCTCGACGATCTGGAAGCGATCGCCGACGCCGCCGTTGCCGGCCTGGGCCTGGCATGGCTGCCGGAGTGGCTGGTGCGCGACCGGCTGCGGAGCGGGGCGCTGGCCGGCGTCATGGACGACCAGCCCGGCGCGACCATGGACTGTCATGCCGTGTGGCCCGCCACGCCGCACATGTCGCTGCGCCTGCGCCTGGCGGTGGACGCGCTGGTGGAACAGCTGCCGGCGCTTGCCTGAGCGGGGCCTGTGGTATACTTCTAACCCGTTGATTTATAAGGAAGATGGCGGTGGTCGCCCGTTTCGCCGTGGCGCCGCCGTCCACAAAAAAACATGATGAAACAATTGCTCTCCTCCTGCGTTATCGGCGTCACCCTGACCCTGGCCGTGGCCGGTTGCGACCGCGCCAAGCCGCCCGTTCCCGCCACCGCCGCCGCCAACGCCACGCCGCTGCAAAAGATCGACACCGTGGCCGGCACCGGCAAGGAAGCGGTGGCCGGCGTGACCGCCGTGGTCAACTACACCGGCTGGCTGTACGAGCCGAATTCGCCCTTGCAGCACGGCGCGCAGTTCGATTCCTCGATCGGCCGCGAGGCCTTCAGCTTCCCGCTGGGCGGCGGCCGCGTCATCCCGGGCTGGGACGAGGGCGTGCAGGGCATGAAGGTCGGCGGCAAGCGCACGCTGATCGTGCCGGCCAGCATGGGCTACGGCGAAAACGGCGCGGGCCCGATCCCGCCCAACGCCACGCTGATCTTCGACGTCGAGCTGCTGGACGTGCGCTGAAGCGTCGCGGGCATCGCGTCCCGGTCCTGGCGCGGGACGTGGAACGTGCGCTCACCCCACGCCGGGGCCGGTCGGGAAGGCACCCTTGATGTCGTCGAGCTTGTCGTCGATGGAGTAGGGCAGGGCCTTGGCCAGCAGGTCGAGGATGATCAGGCCGTTGATGGCGCCGTCCTCGTCCACCGCCTGCCGCAGGCGCCCGGCCATGGCGGCGTTGACGCTTTGCAGCGCCTGGTAGCTGGCCTTCAATCCGTGCAGCTCCCAGTCCGGCGCGCCGCCCTGGCGCGACAGGAAGTATTGCGCCAGCAGATAGGTCGAGGCCGCGCGGTAGATGGTCTCCTCCTCGGTGGCGAAGGGCAGGTGGAAATGCGCCATGGGCCGCAGAAAGGCCGTGTGCGGGCAGGCGCTGCTGGCGGCCAGCAGTCCCATCAACGCGCCCACGCCGCGCTGCACGGTGGTGAGCTTGCTGACGCTGCGCTCGGGCGTGTCGACCCGCACCTCGACCTGGTCGTAGGAGCGCAGCTTGCCCATGATGGCGACCAGCGGCACGAAGCGCACGGCCATCGGGCAGTGCGGCGAGCTGGCGGGCCGCAGCGGACAGTTGGGGCACTGCTGGCGTTCCAGCGCGGTCCAGTCCGGCAGGTCGGCCGGCGTCTCCGTGGCGTCGGCCGTCACCGCGCAACTGGCGCTGTGGCCGTCGGCGAAGCGGAAGTGATAGTGGACGTTTTGCATGGACCCGGTTCCTCGGCCGATTGTTCGCTGTCCGGCGTGGGCGCCGGCCGGCCCAGTTTAGTCCCATTGCAATACGGTGGCAATCACGCAGGCGCTCCGCTCATTCCTTCCTGATGTGCTCTGCGAGGAAGTCGATCAGCAGCCGGACGCCGGGCAGCAGGCCCCGGCGCGACGGGAACACCGCGTGGATGATGCCGCCCTTGGGCGCCCAGCCCGGCAGCACGTCGACCAGCGCACCTCGTTGCAGATCGTCCTCCACCACCATGTGCGGCAACTGCACGATGCCGGTGCCGCCCAGCGCGGCCTGGCGCAGCGCCGTCATGTCGTCGGTGATGTAGCGCGGCTGGTGCCGCACCTGCGCTTCCGCGTCCTCCGGGCCGAGCATCTGCCACGCGTGGTCGCGCACCGGGCCCCAGTCCAGGCTGGGCAGGCCGGACAGCTCGGACGGCCGCAGCGGCGCGGCGTGGCGCGCCAGCAGCGCGGGGCTGGCCACCAGCCGCTGCGGGCTGGCCGACAGCACCCGCATCACCAGATCGGTGTTCTCCAGCGGCGGAAAGCGCACCCGCAGGGCCAGGTCGAAGCCCTCGCCGAGCACGTCGACGCGGCGGTTGGTGGCGTCCAGGTGCACCTGCACCCTGGGATACGCGGCCATGAAGCGCGCCACCAGCTCGCCGACGCGGTAGTCCAGCAGCGCGGTGGGGCAGCTCATGCGGATCACGCCCTGCGGCTCGGCGTGCTCGCGCTGCATCACCTCGCGCGCTGCGTCGGCCTGCACCAGCACGCCGACGCAGCGCTCGTAGAACTGCTGGCCCAGCGCGGTGACCGAGAAGTGGCGCGTGGTCCGCTGCAGCAGGCGCACGTCGTGCGCCGCCTCCAGCGCGGCGATCCGGCGGCTGAGCTTGGACTTGGGCATGTTCAGCGCGCGCCCGGCCTGCGTGAAGCCGCCGTGCTCGACCACCTTCACGAAATAGAAAATATCGTTTAAATCCATCGTTGTTTCAAATAAGGAACACTGACGGCATTTTATGTCACTTTCGCCAACGCTACGGCGGCCCTATCATCGTTGCCTTTCCAACCATTCAAGGACTCATCATGACCAGCGAAACCATCCGCAATCCCGCCGGCGACCATCTGCTCACGCCCCAGAACAGCGCGCTGATCGTCATCGACTATCAGCCGGTGCAGGTGAACTCGATCGCCTCGATGGACCGCCAACTGCTGATCAACAATATCGTCGGCGTGTCCAAGGCCGCCGTGGTGTACGGCCTGCCCATCGTCCACTCGACCGTCAACGTCAAGACCGGCCTGAACCAGCCGCCCATCCCGCAGCTGCGCCAGGTGCTGGACGGCCACGCGACCGTCGACCGCACCACCATCAACTCGTGGGAGGACGTCGAGTTCCGCCAGGCGGTGGAGGCGACCGGCCGCAGGAAGCTGATCATGACCGCGCTGTGGACCGAGGCCTGCCTGACCTTCCCGGCGCTCGACGCGCTGGCGGCCGGCTACGAGGTTTATGTGGTGGCCGACGCGGTCGGCGGCACCTCGGCGGCCGCGCACGAGATGGCGCTGCGCCGCATCGAGCAGGCCGGCGGCAGGATGATCAGCACGGTGCAGCTGTTCTGCGAGCTGCAGCGCGACTGGCAGCGCAGCGCCACTGTGCCAGCCTTCATCGACCTGTTCGTGTCGACCGGCGGCACGGCCGGCATCCAGTTCGCGTACGACCGCGCGCAGTAAGCGGCGCGCCACAGGCGGGCGTTACGGAACACTGCGCGTTGTTTGCTTCTGTTAAGATGAAAGCACAGTGTTCCCAACGCGCCGCGGCGCCACTCTGTCCTATGCAAATCGATCCAAGTCCAGCCTTGATAGCGGATCAGCCGGTGCCCGTGGCCAGCGGCGAGCGGGCGGACGTCGACGGCGGCGATCCGCAGACGCCGTACGATCACTGCCCGTACTTCGTCTTCACGGTCGGCATGGACGGCCGGGTGTCGGCGCTGAACCTGTATGGACGCCAGCGCCTGGGCGCGTATCGCCTGGGCGAGCCGGTGGCGCGGCTGTACACCGACTGGGCCGCGCAGCTGCTGCAGGACGCGGCGCTGGTGGCCGCCCGCCAGACCGGCTACTGGCACGGCGAACTGGAACTGCTGGGCGCCGACGGCGCCTTCCATCCGGTGACGCAATCGATCGAGTTGCAACCCGCAAGCGAGCAGCGGCCGGCGCGCTACCTGTGCCTGGCCTACGACCTCAACGACTACGACGTTTACGAATCGCTGCTGCGCTTCAAGCGCCTGTTCGAGCACCATCCGCAGCCGATGTGGATCTACGACCTGCAGACGCTGCGCTTCCTGATGGTCAACGCCGCCGCCGTGGCGCACTACGGCTACAGCGAGGCCGAGTTCCTGCAGATGACCATCAAGGACATCCGCCCGTCCGAGCAGCTGGCCGCGCTGGAGCGCAACCTGGCCGCCGCGCCGCGCCGGGGCGCCGAGCTGGCCGGCGTGTGGACCCACGTCAAGCGCGACGGCGCGCGCATCGACGTGCAGATCTCGTCGCACTCGCTGACCGTGGCCGGCCGGGCGGCGCGCTTCGTGATGTCGCACGACGTCACCGAGCAGCTGCGCATGGAGGCCGAGCTGTACGCCTCGCGCGAGCTCAAGCAGCTGGTGATCGACCACATCCCACATCAAATCTTCTGGAAGGACCTGGACGGCAAGTACTGCGGCTGCAACACCGTGTTCGCCGCCGCGGCCGGGCTGGCGACGGTGGACGAGGTGGCCGGCAAGACCGACGACGACTTCCCCTGGCGCCACAACGCGGTCCGCATCCGCGCCGACGACCGCGACATCGTCGCCACCGGCCGGGCCCGCCTCGACGCGGAGGAACAGATGCCGCGCGAGGACGGCCGCGTGCACTGGTACCTGATCAACAAGCTGCCGTTCCACGACCAGCGCGGCGGCATCATCGGCGTGGTGGGCACGATCGAGGACATCACCGCCCGCAAGGAGGCCGAGCAGGCCCTGCGCCTGCGCGGGCGCGCGCTCGAGGCCAGCGACAACGCGGTGGTGATCACCGCGCACGGCCCCGGCGGCGAGCTGATCGAGTACACCAACCCGGCCTTCACCCGCCTGTTCGGCTACACCGAGGCCGAGGCGGCGGGGCGCCAGCTCGACATGCTGCTCGAGCAGCACGACGGCGACCGCGCCGCGCTGCACGAGGCGCTCGGCGGCGTGCACGAGCTGACCATCACGCTGCGCATCGCCCACCGCGACGGCTACCTGATGTGGGCCCGCCTGCACGTGGCGCCGGTGCCGGCCGCCGACGGCCTGCCCAGCCACCACGTGTGCGTGCTGACCGACATGACCGAGTCGATCACCTACCAGCAGCAGCTGGAGCACCAGGCCAACCACGACCCGCTGACCGGCCTGCCGAACCGCGCGCTGTTCGGCGACCGCATGGCCCAGGCCATCGGCTACGCCGAGCGCTACGGCCATCCGCTGTGGGTGGTGTTCATCGACCTGGACAACTTCAAGCTGGTCAACGACAGCCTGGGCCACCTGGCCGGCGACGAGCTGCTGTGCGCGGTCGGCGCGCGGCTGCGCGCCTGCGTGGGCGACAGCGACACCGTGGCCCGGCTCGGCGGCGACGAGTTCCTGCTGCTGCTGTCGGACACCCCGGAGTCGCCGGCCGCCGCCGTGCTGCAGCGGGTGCAGGACAGCGTGGCCGCGCCGCTGACCGTGGCCGGCCAGGCGCTGACCGTCACCTGCAGCATGGGCGTGAGCGTGTTCCCGACCGACGGCGGCGAGCCGCAGCAGCTGCTCAAGCACGCCGACATCGCCATGTACCGCGCCAAGGAAAGCGGGCGCAACCAGCTGCAGTTCTACGAGGCGGCCATGCACAGCCGCATCGCCGAGCGCACCATGATCGAGGCCGAGCTGCGCCACGCGCTGGCGCGCGACCAGCTGCGCCTGCACTACCAGCCCAAGGTCGACCTGCGCACCGGCGCCGTGGTCGGCATGGAGGCGCTGCTGCGCTGGCAGCATCCGACGCTGGGCATGGTGTCGCCGGCGCGCTTCGTCGGCGTGGCCGAGGAGACCGGGCTCATCGTCGAGATCGGCCGCTGGGTCACGCGCACCGCCTGCTTCCAGAACATGGCGTGGCAGCAGGCCGGGCTGACGCCGCTGCGGGTGGCGGTCAACGTCTCGGCGCGCCAGTTCCGCGACCCCAACCTGAGCCGCGAGGTGCAGGCCGCGCTGTCCGACAGCGGCCTCGACCCGCGCTACCTGGAGCTGGAACTGACCGAGAGCCTGGTGATGCACAACGTCGACGGCGCGGTGGCGGTGGTCACGGAGCTCAAGCGGATGGGCATCGCGCTGTCGATCGACGACTTCGGCACCGGCTATTCCAGCCTGGCCTACCTCAAGCTGTTCCCGGTCGACTATTTAAAAATCGACCAGTCCTTCGTGCGCGAGATGCTCACCGAGCCCAAGGTGGCGGCCATCGTGCGCTCGGTGATCGCGCTGGGCCAGAGCCTGGGCTTCAAGGTCATCGCCGAGGGCGTGGAGACCGAGGCCCAGCTGGCCTACCTGCGGCGCCACCAGTGCGACGACATGCAGGGCTACCTGTTCAGCAAGCCGCTGCCGGCGGACGACTTCGCCGAGCTGCTGCGCTCGGAGCGCGGCCTGCCGCCGGCGCCCGGCGAGGCGTCCGCCGACCAGCGGACCCTGCTGCTGCTGGACGACGAGCCCAGCATCCGCAACGCGCTGACCCGCCTGCTGCGCCCGGACGGCTACCGCATCCTGCGCGCCAACACCGCCGAGGAGGGCTTCGACCTGCTGGCCAGCCACGCGGTGCAGGTGGTGGTCAGCGACCAGCGCATGCCCGGCATGAACGGCACCGAGTTCCTCAGCCGCGTCAAGGACATGTACCCGGAGACCATCCGCATCATCCTGTCCGGCTACACCGAGCTGGAGGCCGTGCTGAGCGCCATCAACCGCGGCGAGATCTACCGCTTCTACACCAAGCCGTGGGACGACGTGGTGTTGCGGGAGAATATTCGGGATGCCTTCCGGTATCAGAAAATGATGTTCGGCAAAACGGCGCCGCGTGCGCCGGAAGGCGCGCCGGACGGATAGTATTGGTGAGTTTTCCGTCCGGTAAACTAGGCATAATTGTTGGAGCCAACAATGGTATCAGGAGGCGGTATGTCCGAGCTAGTCCCTCGTTCGCGGATCGTGGTCGTGGACGATCAGGCTGCCCATCTGAAAGCCTTGTGCGACATCCTGGGCCAGCACCAGCTGGACGCGGTCGGCTTTCCCACCGGCGAGACGGCGCTGGCCCACCTGCGCGGCCACGCCTGCGACCTGCTGCTGACCGACATGAACATGCCCGGCATGGACGGGCTGGCGCTGATCGAGGCGGCCAAGGCGCTCGATCCGGCCATCGCCTGCATCATCATGACCGGCGCCGGCACGGTCGACACCGCCGTCAAGGCGATGAAGATCGGCGCCTTCGACTACATCATCAAGCCGTTCAAGGCCGCCACCTTGCTGCCGGTGCTGACGCGGGCGCTGGAGTCGCGCCGGCTGCGCCTGCACAACCTGCAGCTGGAGGCGGCGCTGCGCGAGCGGGTCGACGAGCTGGGCCGGCTCAACCAGGTGCTGGACGCGGCGCGCCGCGAGGCCGAGCGCACCAACGAGGAAAAGTCGGCCTTCCTGTCGAACATGAGCCACGAGCTGCGCACGCCGCTCAACAGCATCCTCGGCTTCGCCCAGATCCTCGCCAGCGACCGCTTCCCCAAGGGCGAGGGCGAGCGCCAGCGCTTCTCGCAGAACATCGTCTCGTCCGGCAAGCACCTGCTGTCGCTGGTCAACGAGATCCTCGACCTGTCCAAGATCGAGGCCGGCAAGGTGTCGCTGGTGCTGGGGCCGGTGATGCTGGAGGAGGTGCTGCGCGAGGTGGTGGCCATCGTCGCGCCGCTGGCCGAGCGGCGCATGGTGGCGCTGATGACGCCGGCCGATTGCCGGCTCGAGCTGTGCGCCGACCGCATGCGGCTCAAGCAGGTGCTGGTCAACCTGTTTTCCAACGCGATCAAGTACAACCATGTGCACGGCAGCGTCACGGTGCACTGCGCCGTCGGGCCCGGCTACGGCAGCATCGCCGTCAGCGACAGCGGCGTCGGCCTGGACGCGGCGCAGCTGGAGACCATCTTCCTGCCGTTCGGCCGCGCCGGGCGCGACGAGGAGGGCGAGGAGGGCACCGGCCTGGGCCTGACCATCACCAGGCGCCTGGTCGAGGCCATGCGCGGGCGCATCAGCGTCGAGAGCAAGCCGGGCGAGGGCAGCACCTTCCGCATCGAGCTGCCGCTGCACAGCGCCGCCGCGGCGCCGGCCGGCGTGCGCGGCGCCACCCAGCACGTCGGCTGAACCCATGCCGGGAGACCGCCTGCACCCCCACCTGAACCTGAAGCCGATCCGCGCGATCCGGGAGCAACCATGAAGCGCTATACCCTGCGAGCCATGTGGCCGGCCGCCGCCGCGCTGGCGGTGGCGCTGGCCGGCGCGGCGCTGTGGCTGGCGTTGCGCGCGCCGCCGGCGCCGCCAGCCGCGCCCGAGGCCATCGTCATCGCCACCAACACCGAGTACGTGGGCGCCTGTCCGGTGATGGCGGCCCAGGCCAAGGGCTATTTCGCCGGCCAGCGGCTGGCGGTGCGGCTGCAGCCCTACACCAGCGGCCGCGAGGCGCTGCTGGCGGTGACCTCGCACCGGGCCGACATGGCCACCGTGGCCGACATCCCCATCATGTTCTTCGCCATGGAGGGCACGCCGATCCAGGTGGTCAGCACCATCTTCCGCACCGGCCGCGACCACGGTCTGGTGGCGCGGCGCGACCGCGGCATCGCCAGGCCGGCCGACCTCAAGGGCAAGCGCATCGGCGTCACGCTCAGCACCTCGGGCCACTTCACGCTGGAGGTGTTCCTCAACCGCCAGCGGCTCGACACCCGCGACGTGCAGCTGGTGAACTACCCGCCCGACGCCCTGCAGCAGGCCGTCACCGACGGCAAGGTGGACGCGGTCGCCGGCTGGGACCCGTTCCTGGGCGCGGCCGCCGAAAGCCTGGGCGGCAACGGCATCCGCTTCGGCGGGGCCGACATCTACGAGAGCATCTACAACATGGTGGCGCTGGCGCCGTACATCCACCAGCGTCCCGGCACCATGGTGCGGCTGCTGCGGGCGCTGGAGCAGGGCGAGCGTTTCTGCCGCGACCAGCCGGGTGCCGCGCTGGCCTTCTTT
>NZ_JABWEF010000031.1:0-48051 GCF_013369445.1 Duganella sp. BJB1802
GACCAGGCTGGAGAATTGTTCGGCGTGGTTGTCGACCTTGAGCAGCAGGTCCGATTCGTCGATGATGCCGACCAGCCTGCCGTTCTCCAGCACCGGCAGCTGCGCCACGTCGGTGCTGCGCATGCGGTTGAAGGCGGTCAGCAGCGTGTCGCCGGGAGAGACGCTGACGACATCGCCCTCGTCGTGGCGGCGGCCGATCAGGTCGCGCAGGTCGTGCAGCGGTTCGCGCCGCAGCAGGCCCTGGTCGTGCATCCAGCCGTCGTTGTAGACCTTGGACAGGTAGCGCGTGCCGGTGTCGCACACGAAGGTGACCACGCGCTTGGGCGTGGTCTGCTCGCGGCAGTACTTGAGCGCGGCGGCCAGCAAGGTGCCGGTCGACGAGCCGCCCAGGATGCCCTCGGCGCGCAGCAGGCTGCGGGCGCTGTCGAAGCTTTCCTGGTCGGTGATGGTGTAGGCCTTGCGCACGCCGCTCAGGTCGGCGATCGCGGGGATGAAGTCCTCGCCTATGCCTTCCACCGCCCACGAGCCGCTGGTGTCGGACACGCGGCCGGTGTCGACGTATTCGGTGAGGATGGAGCCCTTGGGATCGGCTAGCACGAAGCCGACCTGCGGCGCGGCTTTGCGGAAGTAGCTGGTCAGCCCGGCCAGCGTGCCGCCCGAGCCGACGCCGACCACGATGGCGTCCAGCTCATGGCCCATCTGTTCCCAGATCTCCGGGCCGGTGGTGGTCTCGTGCGCCAGCGGGTTGGCCGGGTTGTTGAACTGGTCGGCGAAGAAGGCGCCGGGCAGTTCGCGCGCCAGGCGGGCGGCGTAGTCCTGGTAGTAGTCGGGATGGCCCTTGCCGACGTCGGAGCGGGTGGTGCGTACCTCGGCGCCGAGCGCCTTCAGGTGCAGCACTTTTTCGGTGGACATCTTGTCCGGCACCACCAGCAGCACGCGGTAGCCCTTGAGGCGGCCCACCAGCGCCAGGCCCAGGCCGGTGTTGCCGGCGGTGGCCTCGACGATGGTGCCGCCCGGCTTGAGTCGGCCGTCGGCCTCGGCCGCTTCGATGATGGACAGGCCGATGCGGTCCTTGATCGAGCCGCCGGGGTTCTGCGATTCGAGCTTGAGGAACAGCTGGCAGGGGCCGGTGTCGAGGCGGGTGACCTGGACCAGCGGGGTGTTGCCGATGAGTTTGAATAATGCGGGGGTGGGCATACGATTCTCCTTGCGAACTGTCGGCACGGGAGGATTGTGTCCGTCCGTGCTTTTTTGTAAAGAGCGGATGGTAGGCCGCTCGATAAGCGCTGGAAAGGAATGTTTTCGAGTTTCTATATGCGAAAAGCACAACGGCCAGTATGCGCCTTTTTCAAAGACGACGGTTTATAATCGCGCTCTTCAAAAGGGACAGTAGTGGCTAAACTTTATTTCCGATATTCTGCGATGAACGCAGGCAAATCCACCGCGATGCTGCAGGTGGCGCACAACTATGAAGAGCAGGGCCAGCAGGTGCGCCTGTTCACCGCCGCCATCGACAACCGCTACGGCGTGGGGCAGGTGACGTCGCGGCTGGGGCCGCAGCGTCAGACCGAGGTGTTCGACGCCGACACCAATTTCCTTGACGCGATCGACCGCAAGATCGCCTGCCTGCTGATCGACGAGGCGCAGTTCCTCAGCACGCGGCAGGTGCAGCAGCTGCACCAGCTGGCGCAGGTGCGCGGCATCCCCGTGATCACCTACGGCCTGCGCACGGACTTCCGCGGCGAGCCGTTCCCCGGCTCGGCCTACCTGCTGGCGCTGGCCGACGATATCGAAGAGCTCAAGAACATCTGCACCTGCGGCAAGAAGGCCACCATGAACATCCGCGTCGACGAGAACGGCAAGCGCCTGAAGGAAGGCGAGCAGATCAGCATCGGCGGCAATGAAAGCTACCGCCAGGCTTGCGGGCGGTGCTTCTACACGGACAGCTACTAGCCCAACAGCACTTTCACCACTCGCTGCCTTCCGGCGTGGCCGATCCCCGTCTACGCCCGACAGTCACTAAATCTTCATGTCTTGCCGATGCGTGGGGTGTGCAGTAAGATCCCATACAAAAGGAGTCTGCCATGACGTCTGCTACCGTTCGTCTTGATCTTCGCCTTGAGTCCCGCGAGAAGGATAGGATCGCCAAAGCCGCCGCGTTGCAAGGAATGGCCGTGTCGGCCTTCGCACGCGATGCCGTACTGCGCGAAGCGGATGCCACCATCGCGGCCGATGGCGTTGTCGTGCTGTCTGAGCAGGAGTCGCGCCGTTTCCTCGCCGCGTTGGATGAACCATTCCGCCCGAATGATCGTCTGAAAAAGGCAATGGATGGGGCGTCTGGTCTAAAGCGGCGCTGAACTATGGCGCTCGCCATCGCTGTCCTGGATACTTCCCACCATGACCGCGACGCTTTCACCTGTGGAGTCGCCGCGTTGGACGATTATTTGCGTCAACGCGCCGGGCAGCATCAGCGGGACGGTATCGCCACCACACATGTCCTGATCGACGATGCGCAACCAACTTGCATCCTGGCTTACTGCGCTTTGTCCGCCGAGATCGCAAGCGATTGCCCACCTACCCAATACCCGCCGTACGTGTGGGGCGCCTGGCTGTGTCTCAGTCCGAGCAAGGCAAAGGCTATGGGCAACTATTGTTGGGCCACGCAGTCAATCTGGCGCTGTCCGTACGGCGGACAATGGGCGTACGCGTATTGGTCGTGGATGCGAAGGACGCTCAGATAGCGGCATTTTACGAAGGATTTGGATTCCGTCCTACAGTAGATACCGCGTTGACTTTGTATTTGCCTCTTGGTCGTGCCTGATAACTGCGCGGCGGCGGACAAGTCCGCCGCCAAGCCAGTGCTGCATCAGTTGATGTTCGTCGAGGGAAGTGGAGCGCCTGCATCCGGCGCCGCGCCGCCGATGTGCTTCAGCACCGGCGTCTTGAACTCGAAGCGCTTGATCTCGCCGACCATCAGCACGTAGCACAGCACGGTGACGGCGGCGTTGGCGCCGACGAATACCAGCGCGCCGGCGAACGAGCCGGTCTCCTGCAGGATGTAGCCGATCACGATCGGCGTGGTGATGCCGGCCGTGTTGCCGAAGGTGTTGAACAGCGCGCCGCTCATGCCGCCGGCTTCCTTGGGCGAGGTGTCGGCCACCACCGCCCAGCCCAGCGCGCCGATGCCCTTGCCGAAGAAGGCCAGCGACATCACCAGCACCACCAGCCAGTCGGCGTCGACGTAGTTACAGACGATCATCGACATCGCCAGCAGCATGCCGCCGACGATGGGGGTCTTGCGCGCTATCGACAGCGACTTGCCGGACTTGATCAGGCGGTCCGAGATCAAGCCGCCCAGCACGCCGCCGAGGAAGCCCGCCACCGCCGGCAGCGCGGCCACGAAGCCGGCCTTCAGGATCGTCATGTGGCGCTCGCTCACCAGGTAGACCGGGAACCAGGTCAGGAAGAAGTAGGTCAGCGTGTTGATGCAGTACTGGCCGATGTACACGCCCAGCAGCATGCGGTTGCCCAGCAGCTGGCGGATGCAGGACCAGGTGTCGAGCCTGGTGGTGGCGACGGCCTTGTCCTTGCTCTCCAGGTCCACCAGCGCACCGCCCGCTTCGATGTAGGCCAGCTCGGCCGCGTTGATGGCCGGATGATCCTTGGGCCCGTAGACCGTCTTGCGCCAGATGAAGGACATGACGATGCCCAGCCCGCCCATCACGTAGAACACGCTTTCCCAGCCGAAGCTGTGGACCAGCCAGCCCATCAGCGGCGCGAACAGCACCGTGGCGAAATACTGGGCCGAGTTGAAGATGGCCGCCGCCGTGCCGCGTTCGGCCGTCGGGAACCAGGCCGAGGACAGCCGGCTGTTGCCGGGGAAGGAGGGGGCCTCGGCCGCGCCGATCAGCAGCCGCAGGCAGAACAGGGTCGAGACGGCGGCGGCGCCGGTCAGGAAGCCCACGGTGCCCATCAACATGGTGAAGCTGGACCACAGGAAGATGCTGAAGAAATACGTGCGCTTGGAACCGAAGCGGTCCAGCAGCCAGCCGCCCGGCAGCTGCGCCAGCACGTAGGACCAGGCGAAGGCCGAGAACACAAAGCCCATCTGCACCGGCGACAGGCCCAGCAGTTTCTTGAGCTCCGGCCCGGCGATGGCGATGGTGGCGCGGTCGGCGTAGTTGATGGTGGTGACGGCGAACAGGATGGCGAGTATCAGCCAGCGTACCCGGCTGGCCTTGGTCGGAAGAGGGGTCATGCGGTCTCCTTGCTATGGTGGTTTTGCAGCGATCATAACGCAGATGTCAGACATCGTACAACTTTAATCGGGACAATTGACGCGCTTTCGCCTCCGTGCGACGATGCGGCCATACCCGACAAGAGGCCAGAATGTTCTCGCTAAATCACCTGGGCCTGACGGTTGGCTCCATCCCATCCCTCGTTTTGATATTTGTGTGGTTCTGCTTGCTGCGCTGGGTGAGGTATTCGGGTTGGGGAATCGCGATCCTGACGTTGATAGGGACGATCAGTCACGAGGTCTTGCACGCGGCGGTGGGCTGGGTGGTGTATGCGAAGCCCACGTCGTTTTCCATCATTCCGAGACGGGGGAAAAACTATTGGATGCTGGGTTCCGTGGGCTTTAGAAACCTGAATATCTGGAACTCCGCGCCGGTGGCCTTTGCCCCGCTTCTGTTGGCTTGGGTGAGCTGGTTGATCTTTAACTATTGGACGCAGTCGGCTTTCCAGAACGGCGACTACATGAGCTGGATAGTGTCCGGCTATGTCGCGGCGGTCGCCTTGTTCTCCTGCCTTCCCTCCCATATCGACATCAAAATGGGGGCGCTGTCCGCCCTGATGTATGGCTGTATCGCTGGTTTGATTTGGCTGGGCGTTTTCCAGTTCAATCGATTGCTTGCGTAGCCGGTACGCATCTTCCCGCCGGCATTCATCCCGCCAGCACCGGTTTCCTCCCCGATTTGCGGGCATTCGTCGCATAGGCGAAAACACGCGCGCCCCTGCCGCTAGAATGGCGGTGCCAGTTCAACACGAGGAATGTAATGCGTTCTCCCCCATTTCTGCCATTTAACGCGCCTGCCGTACCGGAAGTCGGGCACGACCGCCGCCTGGTGCGCCGCTACCTGCTGCAGTCGGCGCTGCGCTTCAACGCCGGCTCACTGTTGTTCCTGTCGCTGGCGATCGCGCTGCTGCCGCTCTGGCTGAAACTCGGCCCGGCCGCGCCGGGAGACGTGGAGGCCCGCAAGCTGACGCCGTACATTATTGCCGGCGCGGTTGTGCTGGCGGTGATGATCTGGCTCGCGCTGATGTCCAGCGGGATCGCCCGCGGCTTTCTTGCGCGGCTGGTCGAGGAGGGCAAGGCACTGAGTGCGGAGGCCATGGCTTCCTCGGTGACGCGTCGCATCGATGCGCCGTTCAATCCCTTGACCACCTTTGACCTGTGCACCGAGTCCTTGTCGGGGCTGGCGCTCGGCACCGCGCTCGGCTATTCAGGCCCGCCGGCGTTCTTCCACGACCCTTTCAAGGGCCGGATCGTGCTGGGCCGCTGGCGTCCGTTGACGCTGGGGCGCCATGTCGAGGTGAGGGTATCGTCCGATCTGGGCCCCAGTTGCCACATCGATGTCCGCTGCCGCCCGGGCCTGGCCTGGTTCACGATCCAGCAGGGCGAGTCGCTCAAGACCGCCGAGCTGGTGTCTGCCCAACTGCGCCAGCACCTCGCGCGCCATGCAAGCGCACTGGACGCGGCCCGGCGCGAGCGCGAGCTGGAGCGCACCTCGCTGCAGGCGCGCCTCTCGGCCCTGCAGGCCCAGGTCGAGCCGCACTTCCTGTTCAACACCCTGGCCAATCTGAAGTACCTGATCCGCACCGACCAGCACGCCGCGCAGGACATGCTCGACCACCTGGTCGGCTACCTGCAGAACGCGATGCCGGATATGCGCTCGGTGTCCTCGACCCTGGGGCGCGAAATGGATCTGGTGAGCGACTACCTGGCGGTGATGCGCATCCGCATGGGCGCGCGCCTGCGCTTCGCGGTCGAAGTGGCCGAAGAATTGCGCGGCCTGCCGTTCCCGCCGGCGATGCTGATCTCGCTGGTGGAAAACGCCGTCAAGCACGGTTTGGAGCGGGCCAGCCGGCCGGGCCTGATCACCATCGGCGCAAGGCACGAGAGCGACGGGAAGGACGGGCTGCTGATCGTGTCCGTGGTCGACGACGGCGTCGGCTTGACCGAACAAGCCGGGCAAGGCACGGGGCTGGCGAATATCACGGAGCGCCTGCTGCTGCTCTACGGGCGGAAGGCCAGCCTCTTCGTGGAGCCGGGCGACGCACACGGAGTACGCGCCTTGTTGACCGTGCCTATTGTTGGGAGCCCCGCCTGATGCCGCGCGCCCTGATTGTCGAAGACGAACCCCTGCTGCGGGCGGAGCTGGCGGACCAGCTGCATGCCTTGTGGCCCGAACTGCACATCGCCGGCCAAGTCGAAAACGGCATCGAAGCGGTGGCGGCCATCGATGCACTGAAACCGGACATCGTATTCCTGGACATACAGATGCCCGGCCTCAACGGCATGGAGGTGGCGCGTCATATTCCCGAGTCGTGCCAGGTCGTGTTCGTGACGGCGCATGCGGAGTATGCCTTGGCCGCTTTCGACGCCGGCGCGTCCGACTATCTGGTCAAGCCGTTGACGACCGCTCGCCTGCTGCAGACGATCCGCCGCCTGAAGTCGCGCACCGCCGCCAGCCCGCCGCCGGCGGTGTGGGAACAGCTGTTCGAGCAGGAGAGCGCGCCGGTGTACCTCAAGTGGATCAAGGCTTCGAGCGGCAATTCGGTGCGGCTGGTGATGGTGAGCGAAGTGCTGTACTTCCAGTCGGACGAAAAGTATACGCGGGTGGTGACGGAGAACGGCGATTCGCTGATCCGGCTGCCTCTCAAGTCCCTGCTCGAGCAACTCGACCCGCAGCTGTTCGCGCAAATCCACCGCAGCACCATCGTCAATCTGCAGGCCATCGACCGGATCGAACGGAGCGAATACGGCGCCGGGCTGGAGGTCGTCCTGAAAGGGCGGACCGAGCGCCTGAGCGTTAGCGAAGGATTTACCAGGCAGTTCCGCCAGATGTAGCAGGGCTGTTAATCGTTTCCACAAATCGATGTGAGAGGAAAATAATGAACATGAAATGGATGATCGCACTGTCTTTGTTCTCGCTGACCGTGACGGCGGCAATCGCCGGCACGCCCCCGTCGCCGCCGACGGTGGAGGTCGATCGGGCGACCCGGCTGGAGGTCATCGATACGCTGATCGCCAAGCTGAATGCCAACTACGTTTTTCCAGACAAAGCCAAACAAGCCGAGGTCGTCTTGCGCCAGCACCAGCGCGAGGGCAAGTACGATGGGATCACGGACGGCAAACAGTTGGCCAGACAGCTGTCGGATGACATCGATGGCGTTGTGCACGACAAGCACATGCTAGTGGATGCCAGCGCCCGCCCGGTGCCGCCCGATGATGCCATGCCGCCGCCACCCCAGACGCGGGCGGAATGGGAAAAACAGGTGCCGCCCGCGGTGCTTGAAAGGGTCCTCGCATCCAACCTTGGCGTGGAAAAGGTCGATCACCTCAGCCCCAACATTGGCTATCTGCAGCTATCCTCCTTCGCGCCGGCTTTCCTCGTATCCGACAAGTTCGCCGCATCGATGAATGCGCTCGCCGACACCGATGGCCTCATCATCGATCTGCGCAACAACGGTGGCGGCGGGGGAGAATCGGTGGCGCTATTGATCAGCTATTTTTTTGACGAGCGCACCCGCCTCAACGACAGCTGGGAACGTGCTACCGGCATCGCCACGCAGTATTGGACGCAGGATAAGCTTGACGGCAAACGCTACGGTGGCAAGAAGCCGCTCCTGATCCTGGCAGGCCCCGATACGAAGTCCGCCGCCGAATCGTTCGCGTACCAACTGCAGGCGCTGAAACGCGCCACGGTGATCGGCGAACGCACCTGGGGCGGCGCCAACGCCTCGCGCCCCTATCGTCTCAGCGAGCACTTTGCCGCGTTTATACCAAGCAGGCGCTCGATCAGCCCGATCACCCATACCAACTGGGAGGGCGTGGGTGTCATCCCGGATGTTGCGGCGAAGGTGGATGATGCGCTTGTGGCGGCCAAGGACCTGATGCAGCGACAACTTGGTGGCGGCGCACCACCTGTCGCCACGGGGCGCTAAGTATGCGAAAACTCTACCGCACCGCGCCGTTGGTCGCCCTCGCGGCACATAACATCGCGCTCGGCGCCGACTTCAATATCATTGCGCAGGTCGCTGACGGCGGTGGAGCCATCGTGTTCACGCTTGGATTGTCGATTCTGTTCCTGGCGGTCACGATCGAGCGCCTGGTCAATTTCCGCGCGCGAAACATCGTGCCCGACGGGCTGATCGAGCGCGTCAAACCGCTGTGGGCGGCGCAGGAATTCGGCAAGCTGCAACAACTGTTGGCCGAGCAGGACAGCACGCTGGCCCGCGTGATCGCCTACATCGTCGCGCATCGGCACCACGGATACGCCGTCGTCAGCAGCGGCGCCGGCGACCTCGCCTCGATCGAATTGCGCCACCAGCAGCAAAAGGCCTATGCGTTGGCGATCGTGGCGACGGTTGCTCCCATTGTCGGCCTGCTTGGCACCGTGGTCGGCATGATTGAAGCATTCCATGTCATCGCCTTCTCCGAAGGCATGGGCAATCCGGCTTTGCTGGCCGGTGGCATATCGAAGGCCTTGATCAACACTGCCTGCGGCCTCGTCGTTGCGCTGCCGTCCCTGGCCATGCACCATTTCTTTAAGAATCGCCAGGCGTTCTTCGGGTTGGCGCTGGAAAAAAACGTCGGCGGACTGATCAACGAGTGGTTCCTTGGAAGCGAAGCGCCACCGCAGTCTTTGCATGTGGTGGCCCATGCGAATTAAGCTGGGCGAAGAGGAGCAGCCGGAAATCGGCCTGATCGCGCTGATCGACTGCATTTTCTTCCTGCTGATGTTCTTCATGGTGGCGACTTCGTTCAGGCAGCCAAGCAATCCGAAAAAGCAGGCCGAGCTGCCGATTTCCCTGCCCGCCGCCCAGGCCAGTCTTCAGGCCGATGAAGCGGGGGAGGCGTCGCTCGTCATCGGCGTGGACAAGAGCGGCCAGCTGTTTCTCGACGGCGCGCCTGTGTCCACCCAGGTTCTGCATGGCCGTCTCAAGATCGAGGCGGCGGCCAATCCCGGGCGCCGGGTCCGCATTGATGGCGACCAGCTGGCCAGGTATCAGGACATCGTGCATGTGCTCGACTTGTGCCAGTTCGAGCGGCTGACCAATATTTCCATGCACACGCGTGGCGCGCAATGAGGTTCGGCTCCGTTGATGTTTCGCGGCCGCTGCGCCGCCACATGGCAGCGCTGGGCAAACGGCACAGATTCATGCTGGTGTCGCTGTCCGTGCATGCCGCGTTGATTTCACTGTGCTACTACTTCGGCTCCTACCGTATCGAGCTGGTGCGGCAACAGGACCTTGTGCGCGCCGGCGCTGAATTGTCGAAGCAGTCGAGCACGGAGAAGCGCGTGCTGGACATGAAACAGATCCGCGACTTGCTGGAACAGAGCGGTCGCGCCACTGTCCCGGCCGATACAGCCGGGGACCAGCCGAGTTTCAGCGCCACGTCGCTCCCGAAGACACCGACCGAGTTGCTTGAGCAAGCCAGGCAGTTATCAAAATCCATCGCCGAGGTGGAACAGCGTCTCAAGGCCGGCGAACTGGCACGCATCGAAGGGATCTCGAAGGACCAGGCGCGTAAGCAACTTGACGCAACGGCACCCAAGCCGGCGCCGGCTTCAGCGCCGGCGGCGGACGCCAAGCCGGAACAGTTGGCGAAGGAGATCGAGCAGCTTGCGGCGCGCGCACGCGCCGCGCTCGTGCAACGGCAACAGGATCTGCGGCGCCGTGTCGATGGGGTTGCCGTGCAAAGCCCGGAGAGCACATCCGGCGACGCATACGGCGGCGGCCGGCATCCCGACGCGGTCCGAAAGGGCGCCGGCGGAGAACTGCCCAGCGATGGCCCGCTTAGCACCACCCCCGGCGGCAACGATAGCCTGGCCGTCGAACGGATCGGCAAGTTTATCAATCGCGATCTTGCGCTCCCCCGGCATGTCTCCGGATGGTATCGGCGTAGCGGAGAAAGCATCTTCAACCCTGGGACCGGCCAAATCCCGTCGGTCGATGCCGGCGCCATGCACAAAGGTGTCGGCCGCATGCTGGGGCGCGGCGGTGAATTCGCCGATCGCGTGTACATCAACAGTTGGTATCTGATCGGGCCGTTTGAAGGCAAACACGGCCGCGGACTATTTTCCAACTACCGCTATCCGCCGGAAGAGGGTGTCGTGTTGGACGCCGCCTATGCCGGCAAGGACAGTCGTGTGGTGAAGTGGCGCTACTTCAACGCCGACAGCTATCCGTTGGTGCCGCCCGATTTCGCCGAGGACGCCGTGTACTACGGCTATACCGAACTCATGCTCGACCGGGAGCAGGATCTGACGATGTGGATAGGGGCCGACGACGATGCCCAGGTATGGCTCAACGACGAGCAGGTTTGGGTCGGCGGCAACATCAACAAAATGTCGCTTTGGCGTGCCCTCTACGACACCCAGAATACCTATGCGCAGGACTTCAATATGACCGAGGGAAAACGCAGGGTGCGCTTCAAGAAAGGCCGCAACAAGGTGTTTTTCAAATTGGCGAACGGGCCCTTGCGCATGTATTTCTCATTGGTGTTGACGAAATAGAAGGGGCTGGTGGCCGCCACGGCAAGCGCTGTGACGGCCACCGTGCGCGCCTAGTGCGCGGCGTTCAGCGGCTTGACCACGGCATCCACCACGACCTTGCTGCGGACCTTGTGCGCGTCTTCAAACTCCAGCGTCAGCGGGATCTTCTCGCCGTTGGCCAGCGGCTGCTTCAGCTGCATCATCATCAAATGGTAGCCGCCCGGCGACAGCTGGACCGGCTGGCCGGCGGGCAGCGCCAGGCCGTCGATCTGGCGCATGCGCATGACGTCGTCGACCATCTTCATTTCGTGCACCTCGACCACGCCGGCCGCCGGCGAGCTGGCGCCGACCAGGCGGCTGTCCTGCGCCGAGGTCAGCGTCATGAAGGCGCCGGTGGCTTTTTGCGCGGCCACGGTGCCGCGCACCCAGGCCTCGCTGACGGTGACTTGCGCGAACGCGGGCAGGGCGGCGAGGAGCATCAGGTAGAGTATGCGTTTCATGAGAAGAGTCCTTTCAGGAAGCTGGTTTCTTTTTTAGGTTGCATCAGTTGGCGCAGATCGGCTGCGCATTGCTGGGCGGTTTGCTCGTGCTTGAAGGCCAGGCGTATCTTGCCGGTGGCGTCGAACACGTAGGTGATGGCCGTGTGGTCCATCGTGTACGAGCTGCCGCTGGGGACTTTTCGATAGAAGATCTTGAAGTCCTTGGCGGCCTTGGCGGTTTGCGCGGCGTCGCCGCGCAGGCCGATGAAGCCCGGGTCGAAGGCGCGCATGTATTCGGCCAGCAGCGCGGCGGTGTCGCGCTCGGGATCGACGGTGATGAACAGCACTTGCAGCTTGCCGCCATCGGCGCCCAGCAGTTTCTTGATTTCGACTGCGCGCGACAAGGCGGTCGGGCAGACGTCCGGGCATTGCGTGAAGCCGAAGAACAGCAGCACGTATTTGCCTTTGAAGTCCTGCAGCGAGGCGGGCTTGCCGTCGCCGTAGAACAGGCGGAAGTCGGGGCCGATGCTGCTGCCGGTGACGTCGATGCCGGTGTAGGCCGGCGGCGCGGCGTGCGCGGCCAGCGGCAGCGCGGCCAGCGCGGTGAGTAGGGTACGGCGTTGCATGATTGATCCTGTGATTCGTTGAACAGGCGCGGGCCGGCCGTCGCCGGTGCGGCGCGGTGGCTTGCGGACTTAACGGGATGTCAGGACAGGGCGGGCGGTCCGCGCGGCTGCGCGCTGGACCAGTTGAACAGCGGGGTGGGGGATTGGTAGTGCAGCGCAGGATAGGCGTCGTGGCCGCGCAGCACGGTCAGCGCGGACGACGGCGCGGGCGGCGGCGCGTAGGTGTCGGCATGGGTGGCGCACAGCGCGCAATGCTTGATCGCGTGCGTGGCCGGATCGCCCGGCGCCGGCTTGGTTGGCGCGCTGCTGCTACTGCTGCTGCAAATTTCCAGCACCAGCGGGTCGCCCGCCAGCGTGGCCATCGCGTGGCCGATCGCCGGGGCGAACAGGTTCAGCACGATCGCCATGCAGACGATCAGGCTGTAACCGCGCCGGTGCTTCAGAAATTTGCCCATGCCGCGATTATAGGACAAAGCCAGCGCCGCTGCTTACCTCAGCGCGAGGCGGGGCGCGGCCTGGGCATCGCCCAGCTTGAAGATACGCACCACCTGCTCCAGGTCGGACGCCTGGTCCTGCAGCGCGTGCGCCGCCGCAGCCGCTTGCTCGACCAGCGCGGCGTTCTGCTGCGTGACCTGGTCCATCTGCGCGATCGCCTCGTGCACCTGGCCGATGCCGGCGCGCTGCTCTTCGCTGGCGCTGCTGATCTCGGCCATGATGTCGGTCACGCGGCGCACGCTGACCACCACTTCCTGCATCGTCGTACCGGCCTGCGCCACCTGCTGGCTGCCGGTTTCGACCTTGCCGACCGAGTCGTCGATCAGCGCCTTGATTTCCTTGGCCGCCATGGCCGAGCGCTGCGCCAGGTTGCGCACTTCCGACGCCACCACCGCGAAGCCGCGCCCCTGTTCGCCGGCGCGCGCCGCTTCCACGGCCGCGTTCAGCGCCAGGATGTTGGTCTGGAAGGCGATGCCGTCGATGACCGAAATGATGTCGACGATCTTGCGCGACGACTGGTTGATCGAGCCCATGGTGTCGACCACCTGCGCCACCACATCGCCACCCCTGGCGGCGATGCTGGAGGCGGCCAGCGCCATCTGGTTGGCCTGGGCGGCGTTGTCGGCGTTCTGCTTGACGGCGCTGCTGAGCTGTTCCATCGAGGCGGCGGTTTCCTCCAGGCTGGAGGCCTGTTCCTCGGTGCGCGACGACAGGTCGAGGTTGCCGGCGGCGATCTCGTTGGAGGCGGTGGCGATCTGCTCGGCGCCCAGGCGCACCTGGCCGACCACGCCCGACAGGTTCTTGCTGATGCCGTTCAGGGCGCGCAGCACCAGGCCGATCTCGTCCTTGTTGTCGATGGCCAGTTGCACGTCCAGGTCGCCCTGGGCGATGCGGGTGGCGGCCGCTTCGGCGCGGGCCAGCGGGCGGGTGACGTTGGCGCGCACCAGCAGGAACAGCACCACGGCGAACAGCGCCAGCGACACCAGCCCCAGCAGGGCGTAGCGGTTGCGCAGCTGGCCCGCCTCGTGGGTGATCTCCTCGGTGTAGGTGCCGCCGACGATCAGCCAGTTCCACGGCTTGAAGGTGTGGAACTCGACCATCTTGTCGCGCGGCGCGGCGCCGGCGCTGTCGGACCAGGCGTAGGTCATCGCGCCTTTCTGCTGCGTCAGCATGTCCTTGATGAAGGCGCGGCCGTCGCTGCTCTGGCTGTCGATCAGGTTCTCGCCTTCCTTGGCCGGATGCACCAGCACCGTGCCCTGCGCCTTGCCGGGCGCAGCGTTGAGCACGTAGATGTAGCCGGTGTCGCCGATCTTGATGGCCTTGATCTTTTCCTTCAGCATGGCCATGTTCTTCGAGATGTCCAGGCCGATGAACAGCACGCCGATGACCTGGCCGCGCTCGTCCTTGATGGGATCGTACTGCGTGATGTACTGCTTGCCGAACAAGGTGGCCAGGCCGATGTAGCTGCCGCCGGCGCGCAGCGGCGCGTAGCTGGCGTGGGCGTGGTCGAGCTGGGTGCCGACCGCGCGCTCGCCGTTCTCCTTCTTCAGCGAGGTGCTCACGCGCACGAACTCGTCGCCGTTGGCGGCGAAGATGGTGGCGACCACGCCGGTGTCGGCGGTGAACTTGTCGGGGATGGAGAAGTCCAGGTTCAGCGGGCGGCCGTTGTGCTTGAGCGTGGGCGTGGGCTTGCCGCCGATGTCGACCGTGGCGGCGGTGTCCAGCGTGAACGTGCCTTCGCCGAAGCCGGACGCGAACAGGCGGGCAAAGCTCGACGCCTCGTTGGTCATGGCGGTGTTGAACACTTCGACCGTGTTGGCGATGCCGCCCAGCGTATTGGCGACGTTGGCCTTGGCGCGCTCGGTCAGCATGGCCGAAGTGCTCATGTTGATCAGGCTGAGCAGCATGGCCAGGATGACGGCGATCAGGCCGAAAGTGAAAACGGAAATCTTGGTGCCAACGCCCCAGTCACGGGGGGGCATCGTAAAGGTTTGCATGTATTTATCAGTTCAGGGTACTGCGGATTGAGGGCTCGAAGGCGAGCATGCTCCAGCGGAGCGACTGCGTGAGGACATCAGGGCGCCTCACGGGTCGAGGCGTATCGGCGCTGCCGGAGTAGTGCTTGGCGGGCCGTCAAAAAACAACAGACCGGCATGATATCACAGTTTTGCTGCATGGCAACATCGATGTTGACCGGGTATTTCAGGCCGGCTTAAGCCTGCGCGGGGACACTGCAAACTCCCGGAGCCTGTGCCAGGTGCTATCCTGTAGAATGGAACGGCAGGCAGGAGCGCTGCGCAGGACGATATTGATAACTATGTTTTCGGAGTAAGCCGATGAAGAAGCAAATGCTGTTGGTGGCCATATTAGCGGCGCTGTCGGCGCAGGCCGGCGCCGCCGTGCCGGAAAAAGCCGCGGCGGAGACCGTGCTCAAACCCCAGCCGGGCCAGGCCCAGGCGGCCGTGTGGGCCTCGCGGGTGCTGACCAAACTGCATTACAAGTCCATGCCGCTGGACGACGCCATGTCGGAAAAAATCTTCGACCGCTATTTTAAATCGCTGGATTCGGAAAAACTGTTCTTCACCCAGGCCGACCTCGACCAGTACGCCATCGTGCGTACCCGCCTGGACGACGCCATCAACGGCGAGAACCTCAGCGTGCCGTTCGCCATCTACAACCTGTACCAGCAGCGCTTCAACGAGCGCATCGCCTACGCGCGCGAGCTGCTCAAGACCAAGCCCGACTTCAGCCTCGACGACAGCTACCAGTACGACCGCGAGAAGGCCGACTGGGTCAAGACCGACGCTGAAATGAAGGAGCTGTGGCGCAAGCGCGTCAAGAACGACTGGCTGCGTCTCAAGCTGGCCGGCAAGGACGACAAGGGCATCCGCGAGACGCTCGACAAGCGCTACGAGAACTACATCAGCCGCTCGCGCAAGCTGACCAATGAGGACGTGTTCCAGATCTTCATGAACGCCTACGCCATGTCGATCGAGCCGCACACCAACTACCTGGGGCCGCGGGCGTCGGAGAACTTCGATATCGCCATGCGCCTGTCGCTTGAGGGCATCGGCTGCGTGCTGCAGACCCGCGACGAGTACACGGTGGTGCGCGAAGTGGTGCCGGGCAGCCCGGCCGGCTTGTCGGGCAAGATCAAGGTCGGCGACAAGATCCTCGGCGTGGCCAAGGACGACAGCTCGCCGATGACCGAAGTGCTGGGCTGGCGCATCGACGACGTGGTCGCGCTGATCCGCGGGCCGAAGGATTCCACCGTGCGGCTGGACATCCTGCCGGTCGACGCCGGCGTCGATGGCAAGCACACCCAGGTGTCGCTGGTGCGCAAGAAGATCAGCATGGAAGAGCAGTCGGCCAAGAAATCCATCCTGGAGGTCAAGGATGGCACGGCCAAGCGCCGCATCGGCGTGATCTCGCTGCCGACCTTCTACCAGGACTTCGAGGCCAGCCGCAAGGGCGACAAGGACTACAAGAGCGCCACCCGCGACGTGGCCCGCCTGCTGGGCGAGCTGAAGAAGGAAAAAGTCGACAACGTGCTGATCGACCTGCGCAACAACGGCGGCGGCTCGCTGGCCGAGGCGGTGCAGCTGACCGGCCTGTTCATCGACAAGGGCCCGGTGGTGCAGCAGCGTAACAGCGACAACAAGATCGAAGTCGAAAGCGACACCAACCCCGGCATGGCCTGGGACGGTCCTCTGGGCGTGTTGATCAACCGTGGCTCGGCCTCGGCCTCCGAGATCTTCGCGGCCGCGATCCAGGATTACGGCCGTGGCGTCATCATCGGCGAGCCGAGCTTCGGCAAGGGCACGGTGCAGACCATCTTCGGCCTGGACCGCTTCTCGCAGAACGCCCAGGTGCACTACGGCGAGCTGAAGATGACCATCGCCCAGTTCTTCCGCATCAACGGCGGCACCACGCAGCTGCGCGGCGTCACGCCCGACATCAAGCTGCCGACCATGGGCGATTCGGACACCTTCGGCGAGTCGAGCTACGACAATGCCTTGCCGTGGACCTCGATCAAGCCGGCGGTCTACATCCCGGCCGGCGAACTCAAGGAGATCCTGCCGCTGCTGGACAAGAAGCACGAGGCGCGCGTGGCCAAGGACAAGGACTTCCAGTACCTGGCCGAGGACATCGCGCTGGTCAAGAAGCAGCGCAAGGACAACCTGATCTCGCTCAACGAGGCGGTGCGCCGCAAGGAGCGCGACGCCCAGGAAGCGCGCGCCAAGCTGCGCGAGGCGCGCCTGCTGTCGACCACGCTGGGCGCGGACGATCCGGTGCTGATCCCGGATCCGAAGGACGCGCTGAACAAGGCGATCTCGGCCAAGCCGGCCAACGGCAAGCCTGCGCCATCGCCGAAAGTGGCGGCGGTCAAGGGCGCGCTGCGCACCGACGACGGCCTGCAGGGCGACGAGCGTTCGCTGACGGCCGAGCTGGATGCGGAAAAGGCCGCCAAGGCCGCCAAGGACGTGCTCCTGAACGAAGCGGTCCATATCCTGGCCGACGAGGTGGGCCTGTTGAAAACCGACACCCGCATGGCCTCGCGCGTGCTGCCTTACGCGGTGGACATCAATAAATAAGCGTGCAGGGCGGAGATATTCACGCCGAATATCTCTGCTATTGCCAATATAAATTGGACCTATATGCCGCGATGCAGCATCATTCACCTGTCTCCTCTATCTCCTCCAAGGAAATAGATTCAGCCCGCTAACTTAGCGGGCTTTTTTTTTATGCCAGGGTGTTAATAAGCAGATGGCGGCCATTTGCTTATTAAGACCCTTGCGCCAGCAACGCCTGTACTTGATGAAGTACTTCAGGCTCAAGCTGCTGATTTTGCTTGACCAGGTTAAGCTGCTTAGCGGTCGTTGCGACATCAACAGTACTTGGTCCACTTTGTAGCCCCCGCGCGGCAACATCCAGCGCAGAACATCTACGAGATGCCACAACGTGGAGCTTCCTTCATGTACCGGAGCTGGAAAGGTCGAAAAATTGGTGACCGCGAGTTTGCGCATGTTCTATCGAGTAACGCCACAAATAGGCCAGTTATTCACGCATCGTATTGCTGCTATTACCAATATAAATTAGATTTATATGTCGCGATGCAGCATCATTCACCTGTCTCCTCTATCTCCTCCAAGGAAATAGATTCAGCCCGCTAACTTAGCGGGCTTTTTTTTTGCTCTTTTTCGCTGAAATTGCTATCGATTTCATAGTTTTAATTATGTTTATTAATGATGGCGCGATGGCTATAGTGACTGAACATCAACTCAACCAGGAGACGTCACCATGAAACCATTGCAAACTTCGACCATCATACTGTTGCTGGCTCTACCCTTGATCGCCGGCGCCGGCACCACGCTGACGCGCGACAACGGCGCGCCGGTCGGCGACAACCAGAATTCGCAGACGGCCGGCCCCAACGGCCCGGTGCTGCTGCAGGACGTGCAGCTGATCCAGAAGCTGCAGCGCTTCGACCGCGAACGGCAGCCAGAGCGGGTGGTCCACGCGCGCGGCACCGGCGCCTACGGCGTGTTCGTGGCCGAGCAGGACCTGTCCGCGCTGACCCGTGCCGCCGTGTTCCGCCCCGGCACGCAGACGCCCGTGTTCGTGCGCTTCTCCAGCGTCATCCACGGCAACCATTCGCCGGAAACGCTGCGCGATCCGCGCGGCTTCGGCACCAAGTTCTACACCAGTGAGGGCAACTGGGACCTGGTCGGCAACAACCTGCCGATCTTCTTCATCCGCGACGCCATCAAGTTCCCGGACATGGTGCATTCGCTCAAGCCCGCGCCGGACAGCAACATCCAGGACCCGAACCGTTTCTTCGATTTCTTCTCGCACCAGCCGGAATCGACCCATATGTTGACGCGCGTGTATTCGGACTTCGGCACCCCGGCCAGCTACCGCGAGATGGACGGCAACAGCGTACATGCCTATAAATTCGTCAACGCCCAGGGGCAGATCCACTACGTGAAATTCCACTGGAAGAGCCTGCAAGGGCAGAAGACCCTGAGCGCCAAGGAAGCGTCGGCCATCCAGGCCACCGAGTTCAACCACATGACGCGCGACCTGATCGGCGCCATCCAGCAAGGCAATTTCCCGCGCTGGGATTTGTACATCCAGACGCTGACGCCGGCGCAACTGGCCGCGCTGGACTTCGACGGCCTCGACGCCACCAAGACCTGGCCCGGCGTGCCGGAAGTGAAGGTCGGCAGCATGACGCTGAACAAGAACCCGGACAACGTGTTCCTGGAAACCGAGCAGTCGGCGCTGGCGCCGTCCAACCTGGTGCCCGGCATCGAGGCCTCCGAGGACCGCCTGCTGCAAGGCCGCCTGTTCTCGTACGCCGACACCCAGCTGCACCGGATCGGCGCCAACGGCCTGCAACTGCCGGTCAACCGTCCGCGCAACGCGGCCGTCAACTACAACCAGGACGGCGCGCAGAACAGCGGCAGCCGCAAGGGCGACGTCAACTATCAGCCGAGCGAGCACGCGGCGCTGGCCGACGATGCGCAATACAAGTCCAGCCAGTTGCCGCTGAGCGGCGCCACGCAGCAGGCCCGCATCGTCAAGACGCAGAACTTCAAGCAGGCCGGCGACTTCTATCGCTCGCTGGACGCGCAGCAGCAGGCCAACCTGGTGAGCAACCTGGCGGGCGACCTGGGGCAGGTGAAGGATGACGGCGTGAAGTACACCATGCTGTCCTACTTCCAGAAGGCCGACGCCGGCTACGGCCGCGCGCTGGCAGCCGCCCTGAAGGCCGACGGCGCCCGTGTCGCACAGCTGGCGGCGAAGTTGTCCGATTGACGCGTAGGCCTTGAGTTGGCTGGTAGCTCTGGCCTGGAAGATCAGGTAGAATCTTTTCTTCTGATCAACTTTTAGGCTTCTGCAACGTGACTCCCAGCCAATTCAAGCTAATCGCCGTCGCCCTTGCCGTGGGCGGCGCCTTGGGTGGGGGCGGGGCGGCCTACATCCTGACGCATCGGCCGGGCGCCAGCCTGGCCAAGCCCGCCGTCCCGCAAGGCACGCAGCCGCACTGGCGCGCGCGCGTGACCAGCATTGCCGGCGACGGCATGCCGGGCGCTAACAACGGACGCGGTCGCAGCACGCGCTTCGCCGACCCGTTCGGCGTGGCGGTCGACGCCGCCGGCAATGTCTACGTGGCCGACGGCGGCGACAACAACCGCGTCCGCAAGATCGCCCCGGACGGCACCACCACCACGCTGGCCGGCGCGGTCGAGGGCTATGCGGAAGGGGCGGGCAAGGCGGCCGCGTTCAACACCCCGTCCGGCCTGGCGATCGACGCCGCCGGCAACCTGTACGTGGCCGACACCGGCAACAACGCCATCCGCAAGATCACGCCCGACGGCACGGTCAGCACGCTGGCCGGCGACGGCCTGGCGGGCGACAAGGACGGCCGTGGCGCGGCAGCCCAGTTCAACGGCCCGGTCGGCGTCGCGGTGGACGCGGCCGGCGTGGTCTACGTGGCCGACACCTACAACGACCGCATCCGCCGCATCGCGCCCAATGGCGACGTTACCACCGTGGCCGGTGGTAGCCGCGCGGGCGATGTGGACGGCCCCGGTGCGCAGGCGCTGTTCAACGGGCCCACCGGCCTGGCGCTCGGCGCCGCCGGCGAGCTGTACATCGCCGACACCGGCAACCACGCCATCCGCAAGCTGGGCAAGGACGGCAGCGTGAGCACCGTCGCCCAGGCCAAGGACGGCGACCGCTCGCCGCCGCTGGAATCGCCGATCGGGCTGGCCCGCACGGCGGACGGCTTCCTCTACGTGACCAGCAACGCCCACGGCCGCCTGGCGCAGATCACCCCGGCCGGCGAGGTGCTGGCGCTGGAGGACGTCGACCATCCGGCCCAGCCGGGCTATGGCGCCGACGGCGGCGTGCGCTTCTATGCGCCGCGCGGCCTGGCGCTGGCGCGCGACGGCTCGCTGTACGTGGCCGACAGCGCCACCTACCGCCTGCATCGCGTGGCGCTGGCGCGGGACGGCGAGGCGGCCGCGCCCGACGAGCCCCTGTCCGGCATCCCGGCGCACGACGCCACGATGCCGTGGCCGGTCAAGCCGCAGGACAAGCCGCACGAGGTGGTCGGCCTGATGGGCGAGGTGCGCGGCAACTTCGACGGCGAAAGCCGCGACCATTTCCACGCCGGCCTCGATGTGCAAGCCGCGATCGGCACGCCGGTGCTGGCCGTCACCTCCGGCAAGGTCAGCAGCCCGCTGGCCAGCTGGGGCTACGGCGAACTGTCGGAAGGGCTGGCGCTGGACGGCATGCGCTACATCCACATGCGCGTCGGGCGCGGCGCCAACGACAAGCCGCTCGACCCGCGCTTCCAGGTGCTGAAGGACGAGAAGGGCGTGCCGTCGGCGGTGCGTGTCAAGCGCGGCACCCGCTTCGTAGTGGGCGAAACGCTGGGCACCGTCAACCGCATGGCGCACGTGCACCTGGACTACCTGCCCAATGGCGACGTGCTCAATCCGTTGTCGCTGCCGTTCGTGGACCTGGAAGACACCATCGCCCCGCAGATCCAAAGCATCACGCTGGCCGACAGCAGCGGCAAGCCGCTCAAGGACAAGGTGGATGGCCGCCTGATGGTGCCGCGCAGCCTGGGCGAGGTGCAGATCATCGTCGACGCCTTCGACCAGATGAACGGCAACCAGGCGCGCCGCCGCCTCGGCCTGTACAAGCTGGGTTACCAGCTGCTGAACGCGGACGGCGAGATCATCCCCGGCATGGAGCAGCCGCTGATCACGCAACTCTACGACCGCCTGCCGCGCAACCGCGACGCCGTCAAGCTGGCCTACTCGACCACCAGCGGCATCACCGTGCACGGCGCGGCGGAGACGCGCTTCTCCTACGCCATCAACAACACTCTCATCCACGGCAAGCTGACGCCGGGCGGCTGGAAGGTCGGCGCCCTCGGCCCCGGCAACTACACGCTGCGCATCACCGCCGAGGACTACGCGGGCAACGCCGCCACCAAGGGCCGCGACGTCCTGATCACCGTAGACTGAGCCGCTTTCGGGAAAACGCTATACAATTGCCACAAAAATAATTGAGGCATTTATGCAATTGCTGTTTTCCCTGCTGGGCACCGAGATCCTGACCGCGCTCGGCATGCTGTACCTGATGCTGGGTATGGCGTCGCTGGGCGTGGGCGTCAAGCTGCGCGCGCGGCCGCACAGCCAGCTGCGCGACCAGGTCAACGCCTGGTGGTGGATCTTCCCGGTGGTGACCGTGAGCCTGCTGCTGCATCCGCTCGGGGCGACGCTGCTGGCGGTGCTGATCGGCGTACTGGCCTTGCGCGAGCTGGCGCCGTTCGCCGGGCGCGGCTTCGTGGTGCCGGCCGCCGTGGTGTTCGGCACGGCGCTGTTCCTGCCGGCGCCGGTGGCCATGGCCGCGCTGCCGCCGGCCGTCGCGCTGACGGCGGCGATCTACCTGCGCATGCGCGGCGCCGCCGCGCTGGCGTGGCTGCTATGGCTGGTATTGTGCTACAGCTGCCGCTTCCTTCCCCTGTACGACAGCCTGCCGCTGGATGCGCACGCGCGCCTGGCCTGGCTGTTCTACCTGTACGTGCTGACCGCGCTCAACGACGTCGCCCAGTTCATCAGCGGCACCATCTTCGGCCGCCACCGCATCGCGCCCGGCATCAGTCCGAACAAGACCTGGCAGGGACTGCTGGGCGGCGTGGCGGTGACCACCGCGTTGTCGCTGACGCTGGGCCGCTACCTGCACCTGGCCGGCGCCGCGCAACTGGCGATATGCGCGCTGCTGCTGTCGCTGGGCGGCTTCTGCGGCGACCTGATGTTCTCGGCCGCCAAGCGGGCGCTGGGCGTCAAGGATTTCTCGCAGCTCATTCCCGGCCACGGCGGCATCCTCGACCGGGTCGACAGCCTGGTGGTGACTGCGCCGCTGCTGTACTTCCTCATCACTCTTCTCCTGGACAAATAATATGAAAGCTGAACGCTCACTGGCATGGCGCACCACCGAATCCGGCTTCGACTGCAATGACGGCGTGCGCCTGTTCTACCGCGCCTGGCAGCCGCAGGCGCCGCGCCAGGACGGGCCGCAGCGCGCGCTGGTGTTCCTGCATCGCGGCCATGAACACTCGGGCCGCATCCAGCCGCTGGTCGAGCAGTTCGGCTACACGCAGGACTGGGCCTTCGCCTGGGACGCGCGCGGCCACGGCTACTCGCCCGGCGAGCGTGGCGACGCGCCCAGCTTCGAGGCGCTGGTCGAGGACTTCGACACCTTCATCGCCCACATCGCCGCCACCTACGGCATCGCGCCGGAGAACATCCTGGTGGTGGCCAACAGCGTCGGCGCGGTGATCGCTGCCACCTGGCTGCACGATTATGCACCGCGTGTGCGCGGCGTCATCATGGCCGCCGCCGCGTTCGACATCAACCTGTACGTGCCGCTGGCCAAACCCGCGCTGCGTTTCGCCCGCCGCTTCAAGCCGGAGCTGTTCGTGACCAGCTACATCCGTCCCGGCATGCTGACCCATTCGGCGCAGGAGGCGGCCGCCTACGCCGCCGATCCGCTGATCGCCAAGGCCATCTCCGCCTGCGTGCTGCTAGGCCTGGCCGATACCGCCAAGCGCATCGTGCAGGACGCCGCCGCCATCGACACGCCGGTGCTGATGCTCAGCGCCGGCAAGGACTACGTGGTCAAGGAAGGCCCGCAGCAGGACTTCTACCAGCGCCTGTCGTCGCCGCTGAAGCGCTACGTGCACCTGCCGGACGCCTTCCACGCGCTGTTCTACGAGCAGGACACCAGCGTGGCGCTGGCGGCCAGCCGCGAATTCATCGAGCAGTGCTTCGAGCGCGCGCCGCTGGCGCCGTCGCACTACCTGAGCGCGGACCGCGACAGCCACAGCGCCCGCCAGTACGCGGCGCTGCAGGCGGGCCGGAGCTGCGGCCCGGTGGCCAAGGCGTGGTTCGGCATGCAGCGTGTGATGCTGGGCATGATGGGGCCGGTCAGCAACGGCATGAAGATCGGTCTGCGGCACGGCTTCGATTCCGGCGCCTCGCTCGATTACGTGTACCGCAACCAGGCCGGCGGCCGTTTCCTGTTCGGCGGGATGATGGATCGCGGTTATCTGGACGCGGTGGGCTGGCGCGGCATCCGCCTGCGCAAGCGCCAGTTGCAGCAGATGCTGGGCGAACGCATCGCCGCGCATCGAGGCGAGGGGCCGCTGCGCATCCTGGACGTGGCGGCAGGTTCCGGGCGCTACGTGCTGGAGACCATCAAGCGCTTCCAGGATCGAGAGATCGAAGTCACGCTGCGCGACTTCACCCAGCATAACCTCGACGAGGCGCGCGTGCTGGCGGACCAGCTGCAACTGCGAGCCAGGATCGACTACCAACTGCGCGACGCCTTCAACGCCGGCAGCTACCGCGCGGAGGAGGGCGAGTACGACATCGTCATCGTCTCCGGCCTATATGAGCTGTTCAGCGAGAACGCGCCGGTGGCGGCATCGTTGCAGGGCATCGCCAGCGTGCTGCGCGCCGGCGGCTATTTGATCTACACCGGCCAGCCGTGGCACCCGCAGCTGGACATGATCGCGCTGACCCTGACCAGCCACCAGGGCAAGCCGTGGCAGATGCGTCCGCGCCCGCAGGCGGAGATGGATGGCCTGGTGGCGCATGCGGGCTGCCGCAAGATCGCCACCCGCATCGGACTGGAAGGAATCTTTACGGTGTCGCTGGCGCAGAAGCCCGCAGCGCCTGCCGCAGGCGGTTGACGACGGTCCACGCGGACAGGGCGATCACCAGCGCCAGGATGCCGTTCATCAGCAGCGGGGCGGCGCCGTAGGCGATCAGCAGGCCGAGAAGGCCGAACCAGAAGGCGCGGTCGCTCTTGCCCATCGGGCCGTCGAAGCGGCGCGCAGCGCCCACGCTGAGCGCCAGCACGCCGGCGAATTCGGCCAGCAGCGCGGCCGCCACGGCCAGCACCACCAGCGGCGCGTGCAGCGCCAGCATGAAGGGCAGGTACAGCGCCACGTCGGACACCTGGTCGCAGATTTCGTTGAGCAGCGTGCCGAGGCGCGTCTTCTGGCCGGTGGCGTTGGCCAGCATGCCGTCGATGGCGTTGAGCGCCATGCGCAGCAGCAGGAACAAGGCCAGGCCGGCCCACAGGCCCGCACGTTGCGGCTGCATGGCCAGCGCGGCGCCATAGGCCACCGACAGCAGCATGGTCGCCAGCGTGATCTGGTTGGGTGTGACGCGGCAGCGCACCAGCGCGCGCATCAACGGTTGCAGCAGTTGCTGGAATTGCGGTTTCAATTGGTAGATCGAAAAGCTCATTGCGGGTAGTGCTCCAGGTAGAGTTGGGCGATTTGGCGGCTGCGCCGGTAGCCCATGGCGCAGTGCAGGTAAATGGCGCGGCCTTGTGCCGCATGCGCGCGGATGGCGGCCAGGATGGGGCGGGCCGATTGCGCGTCCGGCGCGTGCAGGTCGAGCAGCGGGAAGTGATGATAGCTGCGATTGCGCAGCGTGCGCGTCTCGCTCAATTCGTTGGACAGGTCGATGACGGCGCAATCGGCCGGCAGTTGCGCGGCTTCGGCGTCGGTCAGGCGGCGGCCTACCCACAGGCCTTCGCTGTGGCGCGTGAACGGCGGACGGTGGCGCTCGCGCCAGCGCACCAGCTGCCATGTGAGCCGGTAGCCGCACAGGTAGGGCGCGTACATCGCCCATATCCACAGGGGATAGCGGCCGTCGCGCTTGTGCAGGAAGGCGGCGTGGCGGAGGTAGTAGGCGCGCGCCACCAGCAGCAGGCTGGCCGCCAGGTATAGCCACCACGGGCCGCCCAGTGCGAACCACGCCAGCAGCGACAGTCCCGCCAGCACGGTGTAGCAGAAGGCCACCGGCTTGCGCACGTCGCCGTCGGAGGGCAGCAGGTGCAGCGCCAGCGCGCCCAACGCGGCGCCGCCGGCCACGTCGAGCGCGTGGTGCTGATAGGTGAACACGGTGCTGAGCGCGACCAGCATCAGCCACGCGGCGAGTGCTGCGCGCAGGAGGGCCGATGTGGTGGCGGTGCGCAGCGCGGCCCAGAATATCAGGCAGTAGGCCACGTGCAGCGACGGCAACTGGTTGTAGGGCTGGTCCATCGCGGCCAGTTGTGCGAACAGCCAGGCGGGCAGCGCGTCGTCGACGGCGGGGCGGGGCAGGGAGAAGCGCAGCGGCCATGCGGCGAAGATCAGGCAGGCGGCGATGGTGGCGAACGCGGTGCGGCGGCTCAGCGCGGACAGGCCGGCGCGGTCGCGCACCAGCAGAAAACTCAGCACGAAGAACAGGCCGGACGTCATGTACGGCAGCACCATCCAGGGCAGGAAGGGCAGCGCCGCTTCCCACGCCATCGCGACGTTGCCGATGTCCGTCCGCAGCTGCGCCAGGTGGTTGGTCAGCGGGTAGCAGATGCCGAACAGCGCGCCGTTGAGCGCGAGCTGGGTAACGCGCTGTCGCATGCTTGGCCGGTTCATTGTCGGAATGTCCTTGTTGATAACGATGTAATTGAGGCATTATGTCACGCATGACCGACGCTGCGCGAGACCCACGATACGAACGATGCATGGTGCTGGCCGGAGGCGGCTTCCGCTTCGGCTACTACCTCGGCATGCACGCGGCGGCCGTCGATGCGGGGCAGGAGCCGGACCTGCTGCTCGCTACGTGCGGCGGCGCGGTGGCAGGCGCCATCATCCGCAACCTGCCCGACAACGCGGCGCGCAAGGAGTGGCTGGCATCGCCGCAGATGTACGAGTTTTTTCGCGGCCTGCGATCCGGCCCGCGCGCCACGCCGCTGCGCGCACTGGCCGGCATCGCGCTGCGGCGGATGAACGGGGCGCGGGCCGCGCGCATTCCGGATCTGTTCAACGACTACCTGTTCGAAATTCCGCCAGCGCTGCCGCTGCCGCCCGAGCCGGCGCCGACGCCCGGACCCGCGTTGGCCATCGTCGGCGGCCGGCTGCTGTTCGGCCCCGATGAAGCGGGCCAGCTGCGGCAAGGCCGCGCCATTTATCGCGTCACGCTGTTCGGCGACGAGCGCATTGCCGTGCTGGCGGCCGGCCAACCATCCGCCATCGGCCGCGACGGCTGGACCGACGCAGTCGCGCATGACCTGGCGATCGACACGACGATGCCGCTGGCCGATGCTGCCCGTATCTCGATTGCCGACATGGTCTACTTCCGCTGCCAGTCCGCCGGCGGCGCGGACTATACCGGCGGCGCCATCGACCTGTTCCCGATCGAGCTGGCGCGCTGCCTGGCGCGCCACGTCAGCATGGAAATGAAGCAGTCCTACGACCAGCAGACCGCCATTCCCGCACTGCGCGCGGCGTTCGGCATCGACGCCAATGCGCGTCTGCGCCATGTGCACGGCCAGCCTGCCGACGTGTGGATCGACACCTCCGACGTCAGTCGGGCCTTGCGCGGCACCGGCATCCAGAAGCGCATCGCATGGCGCGCCAACCGCGTGCAGCTGGTGGCACCGGCCACCTACGAACGCTACGTGGCCGACGTGGAAACCCAATGGCAATATGGCTACCGGCGCGCAAAGGAAGCCTACGCGCTGGCCGCGCAAGGCCGCAGCCCCGCGATGCGCAACGCAACCCGACATAACAAGGCAACAGCATGAACGTGATGATCATCGGCGGCACCAGCGGCATCGGCCTGGGACTGGCGCAGCACTATTGGCGGCAGGGCGCGCGTGTCGCCATCTGCGGGCGGCATCCAGCCAAGCTGGAAGGCTCGCCGCTGCTGGGGGAGGAGCGCATCAGCATACACGCCTGCGACATCGCCGACCGCGCGGCCGTCGCGCGCACCGTGGCCGCGTTTGCGGAGCTGGACCTGCTGATCGTCACCGCCGGCCAGTACACCGACGCTGCAGCCATCGCGCACGATCCCGCCAGCACCTTGCCGGTGTTGCGCGTGAACGTGGGCGGCCTCGATCACGCCTTCAGCGCCGCCGCCGAAGCGATGATGGGGCGCGGGCGAGGGCAACTGGTCGCGGTGGCGTCGATCGCCGGCCTGCAGCGGGACTATCCCGGCGGCTCGCTGTACAGTGCCAGCAAGCGCGCCGCCATCGCGATCTGCGACGCCTACCGCAAGGCGCTGGCGCCGTTCGGCATCGGCGTCACCGTGATCGTACCCGGCTACGTCGACACGGCCCGCCTGCGCGAATTGAACAACGGCGACGCCAGCGGCAAACCCTTCCTCATGTCCGAGCAGGAGGCGGTGCGGCGCATCGCCGCCGCCATCGAACGGCGCGACGAGCGCTGCGTCTTCCCGTGGCAGATGCATGCGGTGGTCCGCATCTTCAATTGCTTGCCAGCCTACCTCAAGCGCTTCCGCAAAAAGTAAGTCGCGCGCACGCTTGCGCATCTTCGTTGACAAAAAATATTAATCAGAATATATTTTGAAGACGAAATTGGAATCGTTTCCAATTTCGTTTGGCGACAGCTTTCGGGCAAGCGGACCGCGCATCGTCCCATGCTCCCTGACCACAAGCGGAATAGCGCGGACCGGACGCCCGTCCGGTTCGAAATGTGGAAGTTCGAATACGAGGAGACATGCATTGTGAAAAAACAGAAACTCGTTTTGTCCGCCGTGGCGGCCGGCATTCTGTCGGCGTACGGCCCGCAAGTGTTCGCCAGCGTCACCAGTCCCGTGATCGGGCCGCTGCTGTGGTCCGAGGAGTTCAACGGCGCCGCGCTCAACACCTCGCTGTGGACGGCGGTGGACGGCAACGGCTGCCAGATCAACCTGTGCGGCTACGGCAACCAGGAACTGGAATATTACAGCCCCAACAACGTCTCCATCGTCAACGTCCCGTTCGAGCCGAACACGCGGGCGCTGGCGCTCAAGGCGCAGAACCAGACGGTGGGCAGCAACGTCTTCACCTCAGGTAAGATCGGCTCCTTCGGCAAGGTGCAGGTGCAGTACGGCATGGTCGAGATCCGCATGTCCACGCCGCAGCTGGGCATCGGCCTGTGGCCTGCCGCGTGGATGCTGGGCGTGAGCCCGCAGGCGTGGCCGCGCAACGGCGAGATGGACATCGTCGAGATGGGCCACAAGGCCAGCAGCCGTGCGGCGGCCGGCAATCCGACGCCGGCGATCGACAACTTCGTCGGCTCCAACGTCATCACCTGGCAGCAGGCCGCCTGCGTGCCGGGCAACGAAAGCTGCGCCGCCTCCACCGCGTGGCAGACCAAGAACTGGTACACGCCAAGTCAGTCGCTGGCCAACCGCTTCGTCATCTACCGCCTGTACTGGACCGACACGCAGATGCGCTTCACGGTGGTGGACAACGGCGTCGAGCACGACCTGTACGACAATCCGCTGCCGGTCAACTCGACCGCGCTGCAGGCGCCGTTCTACCTGCTGTTCAACCTGGCCGTCGGCGGCAATTTCACCGACGCCGCCACGCCGGGGCAGGTGACGGCGCCGCTGCCGGGCACCATGTACGTGGACTACGTGCGCGTGTACCAGCTGGACGGCAAGGGCTCGGTCCAGCTGAGCAGCCAGGGCACGCCGGAGGTGGGCAAGTTCGGCGTCTTCACCGACAACACGCCGGTCAACAACAAGCTGGTGGCCGGCACCAGCTCCGACATCTTCGTGTGGAACAACGCCTCGGTCACGCAGGGCAACCTGCCGCCGTATGAGGGCAGCAATGTGATGGCGTGGAGCTTCAACACGCCGGGGCAGTGGTTCGGCGGCAGCGTCGAGTCGCGCCAGGCGCGGGACATGAGCAACTTCCGCAACGGCACCATGAAGTTGAAGATCAAGATTCCGGCCAACGTGGCTTTCACGGTGGGCGTGCAGGACACGTACACCAACCAGAACGCGGTCAGGTTCCCGGCCAACGCCACCACGTACGGCCTGGTGCGCAATGGCGATTGGGGTACGGCGACCATCCCGGTGGCCGATCTGGCGGGCAGCAAGATCGCCTTGCAATCGATGCTGGACCTGTTCCAGATCGCCAGCGACAGCGCCGCGTTGCCGGGCTCGGCGTTCCAGATGGCGATCGACGATATCGTCTGGGATACCGGCACGCCGACGCCGACACCCACGCCGACTCCAACGCCAACGCCGACGCCGACTCCGACTCCGACGCCAACTCCCACTCCGACACCGACGCCGGCCGCGCAGCAAACCAGCGCGACGATGCTGAAGTTCTCGCTCAACACCAGCAGTTGGGCGGACGTGCACTACACGGTCAACGGCGGCGGCCAGCTGAACGTGCGGATGACGCAGAACGCCGGCACCAACAGCTATACCGCCAGCGGCCTGAAGATCGGCGACGTGGTCAACTACAGCTTCACCTACTGGGACACGGCGCATAACTACGCCGTCGACACCGCGCTGCAAAGCTACACGATGAAGTAGTCTTCAGTGCTCCCCGGACGGCCGCCATTCCACAGGCGGCCGTTTTCATTTGCCACAAGCCTACCGTGCTCGGGTTAAGATCTGCGTTCGGCGCTACAGGCCGGCAGGTGGTGGGAATTGGGGCAGAATGGTTGGTATTTCCGATCAGGAGAACTGAATGCCAAATAGATTTATCGCAGTAGCGCAGTTCGACGGCGCGGTCAGTTTGTTGAAGATGGATTTGTCCAGTGGCGAAAGGGAGATCGTCCCGCTCGGGGCCGTAGCCGAGGATGATGTTGCCTTCGGACTGTTCGAGGCCGAACGTGGCAAGTCCGGGTTGGAATCCCTCGCTTTGGTGGCCACGCCTGATGGCCCGTTGCTGACGTATAGCGGCCAACTCTACTATCCGAAAATCGACAGGACCCATATTGAGATTGCCGGAGATGGCAACTACTCCCATTTCCGGCTCCTTGATGGTGCTGCTGTTGTTTTTGAACTCCCTTACGAAAACAAGTTCGGAACCGGTTTGCATCCGTATCTTCGCACTCGCGACGACATCGATTTCTACCACTGGCTGGGCGGCAGAATAAACAGCCCGGAATTCTATACGGCCTACACCAGGAATATCAGGTACATCGACGACGGCGGAATTTGAAAGATTCATCGAGCATGTTGGCGGCCCAAAACAGCAGCGCCGCCAGGCTGACTGCGGCGCCGAGCAGGCACACGCCGCTCCAGCCCGCCCGCGCGTACACCGTCGTCGCCGCAAGCGCGCCGGCGCCGCTGCCGGCCGCGTAGAACATCATGTAGCAGCCGACCAGCCGGCTGTGCGCAGCCTTGCTGCCGCTGAAGATCATCTGCTGGTTGGTCACCTGCAGCGCCTGCACGCCAAGGTCCAGCGCCAGGATGCCGACCACCAGCGCCGCCAGCGACAGCGGCCCGGTGCCGCGCGCGCCCAGCCACAGCGGCAGCCATGCCAGCAATATCAGCAGCAGCGCGGCCAGGGAGGTGCGCTGGCCCCAGCCCCGGTCGGCCCACTGGCCGGCGCGCGCGGCGGCCAGCGTTCCGGCACAACCGACCAGGCCGAAAGCGCCGATGGCGGTGTGCGAGTAGTGATGCGGCGGCGCGGCCAGCGGCAGCACCAGCGCGCTCCACAGGATGCCGAAGGCGACAAACATCAGCAAGGCGATCACGCCGCGCACTTGCAGCACGCGGTCGTGGCGCAGCAGGGCGAACATCGAGGCGATCAGCGCGAGGTAGGACAGCCGGGCGTTCGACGCGCCCAGGCTTTGCGCCGGCGGGCGCGGCAGCATATGCCACAGCAGGGCCGACATGGCCAGCATCGCCAGCGCCGAGCCGCCGTAGACCGCGCGCCAGCCCGCCATGTCCGCGACCCATCCGGCCAATGCGCGCGCCAGCAGCAGCCCGGCCACCACGCCGCTTTGCGCCGCGCCTACCACGCGGCCGCGTTCCGACTCCGCCGCCGCCACAGCCGCGTAGGCGATCAAGCCCTGCGTCATCGCAGTGCCCAGCAGCCCGATCGCCAGCATGCCCGCGACCAAAGCCGTCACGCTGCGCGCGCAGCTGACGCCCGCCAGCGCCGCCGCCAGCACAAGCAGTTGACCGAGCATCAGACGGCGCCGGTCGATGCGGTCGCCCAAGGGGACGAGCAACAGCAAGGCCAGCAAGCTGCCGACCTGGGTTGCGCTGATCACGCCGCCAACGGCCGCAGGACTGATGGCGAAGTCGGAGGCCAGCGCATCGAGCAGCGGCTGGGCGTAGTAGACGTTGGCGACACTGAGTCCGCTGGCGCAGGCAAACAGAGCCACCAGGGAGCGGGGCATGGGTATCTTCATCCTCAAACTGGTTGCAAAACAAAACCAGTTGAATTGTAGGCAGTCTGGTTTTAAAATGCAACCAATATTCAGGAGGCGCCGAGATGGCAAAACGGAAGACCATGCAGAACGATCCTTGTCCGGTGGCCCGCTCGCTGGACCTGGTGGGCGACCGCTGGTCGATGCTGCTGGTGCGCGACGCCTTCGACGGCATTCGCCGTTTCAGCGATTTCCAGCGCAACCTCGGCGTGGCCCGCAACATCCTGTCCGACCGCCTGGGCGCGCTGGTCGAGGAGGGCATCTTTGCCGTCCAGCCTGCTTCGGACGGCACCTCCTATCAGGAGTACGTTCTCACGCCGAAAGGCGAAGACCTGTTTCCGGTCGTGGTGGCGCTGCGTCAATGGGGCGAGCGCCAACTGTTTGGCAAGCACGATCCGCATTCGCTGCTGATCGAAGCGGCGACCGGCAAGCCGGTGGCCGCGATGTTGCCGCGCGACCATGCCGGCCACGTCCTCAAGCCGGCCCATGCCCAAGTGAAGAAAACCACTAAAAAGTGAACAAACAACGCCATTCTGTCGCCCTTTAAAAATGCCACAATGCGTGGGGGGATATCGGGTACAATTATTTGAACGATCGTGCTTTTTTAGCGGGATCATAAGAATACGGAGACAGCATGGATTTGAACTACACGGCGGCGGATCTGGCGTTCCGCGACGCGGCGCGCGCTTTCCTCGAGGCCAACCTGCCGGGCGATCTGCAGAAGAAGGTCCGCAACCATCTGCGCCTGAGCCGCCAGGATTATGTGCGCTGGCACCAGATCGTCGCCAAGCAGGGCTGGGCCGCGCCGGCCTGGCCGGTTGAATACGGCGGTCCGGGCTGGAGCGCCACCCAGCGCCATATCTGGGAAGAAGAGTGCGCCCGCGCCGGCACGCCGCCCATCCTGCCGTTCGGCGTCAACATGGTGGCGCCGGTCATCATGGCCTTCGGTAACGAGGCGCAGAAGGCCCACTATCTGCCGCGCATCCTCAGCTGCGAGGATTGGTGGTGCCAGGGTTACTCCGAACCGGGCTCGGGCTCCGACCTGGCCTCGCTCAAGACCACCGCCGAACGTTCCGGCGACCACTACATCGTCAACGGCCAGAAGACCTGGACCACGCTGGCCCAGCACGCGGACATGATCTTCTGCCTGGTCCGCACCGACACCACCGTGCGCAAGCAGGAGGGCATCTCCTTCCTGTTGATCGACATGAAGACGCCGGGCATCACCGTGCGCCCCATCATCATGCTCGACGAGGACCACGAGGTGAACGAGGTCTTCTTCGACAACGTCAAGGTGCCGGTGCAGAACCTGATCGGCCAGGAGAACAAGGGCTGGACCTACGCCAAGTACCTGCTGGGCCACGAGCGCACCGGCATCGCCGCCGTGGGCCGCTCCAAGCGCGAGCTGCTGTTCCTGAAGAAGATCGCCTCCGAACACTACAAGCACGGCAAGCCGCTGCTGCAGGATCCGGTCTTCGCGGCCAAGGTGGCCAGTCTCGAAATCGAACTGATGGCGCTGGAGACCACGGTGCTGCGCGTGATCACGCGCGAGTCGCACGCGCCCGGCCCGGAGGCCTCGCTGCTGAAGGTGCGCGGCTCGGAGATCCAGCAACTGCTCACCGAATTGATGGTCGAGGCCCTGGGCCCGGACGCGCTGCCCTTCGACACGGTCTACCTCGAAGGCAAGGCCGACCACGCTGTGACCGGCGACGACGCCGCCGCGCCGCTGGCCGGCTACTACTTCAATTTCCGCAAGACGTCGATCTACGGCGGCTCGAACGAGATTCAGAAAAACATCATCACCCAGATGATCCTGGGACTGTGAGGGGCAGCGATGGATTTTAATTTGAAAGAAGAACAGCAGCAGTTCGCCGACGCCCTGCGCCGCTGGATCGACAAGGACTACGGCTTCGATGTGCGCCACCGCATCGTGCATTCGCACAGCGGCGTCTCGGACGTGGCCTGGAACACGCTGGTCGAGCTGGGCATGACGGCGCTGCCGGTGCCCGAGGAGCAGGGCGGCTTCAACGGCAGCGCGGTCGACCTGTGGGTGGTGATGCAGGAGATCGGCCGCGGCCTGGTGGTCGAGCCGTATTTCGCCACCGTGTGGGGTGCGCAGTTCCTCAAGCTGGCCGGCAACCAGCACCGCCTGCTGGAGGAGGTGGCCAGCGGCGAGCTGAAGCTGGCTTGCGCGCTGGGCGAGAAGCACGCGCGCCATGAGCTGTCGGACGTCAAGACCATCGCCAGCATCAACGGCGAGGGCTATCGCATCGACGGCACCAAGACCGTGGTCATCCATGGCGCCCAGGCCGGCGCGCTGATCGTGTCGGCCCGCAGCGCCGGCGCCCAGCGCGACACCAACGGCATCAGCCTGTTCGTGGTGCCGGCCGACACGCCGGGCGTGATCGTGCGCGACTACCGCACCATCGACGGCCAGCGCGCCGCCACCGTGCAGTTCAGCCATGTGGCGGTGCCGGCTTCGGCGCTGCTGGGCAAGCTGGGCGGCGGCTGGGACATGCTCGACGAGGCGGCCGACTACGGCGCCAGCCTGCTGTGCGCGGAGGCGGTGGGCGCGATGGACGCGCTGTTCGCCGCCACGCTGGAGTACCTCAAAACCCGCAAGCAGTTCGGCACGCCGATCGGCGGCTTCCAGGCGCTGCAGCACCGCATGGCCGACATGTACATCCATCTGGAACAGGCCCGCTCGATGGCGATGCTGGCCGCGGCCCGCATGTCCTGCGGCGACGCCGAGGAGCGCCGGCGCGTGGTGTCGGCGGCCAAGGTGCGGGTGGGGCAGGCGTCCAAGTTTATCGGCCAGCAGGCGGTGCAGCTGCACGGCGGCATGGGCGTGACCGACGAGCTGCCGGCCGCGCACCACTTCAAGCGCATGGCCATGATCGAGCTGACGCTGGGCGACGTCGACCACCACCTGGAGCGGTTCATCGCCCAGCGCGGCTTCCAGCAGCACAGCTGATGCGCAGCTTCGCCAACCTGTCGGCCATGAAGGCCGAGATCGGCAACGAGGTGGCGGTGTCGGACTGGGTGGAGATCACCCAGGCCCGCATCGACCTGTTCGCCGACGCCACGGGCGACCACCAGTGGATCCACACCGACGCCGAACGGGCCGCGCGCGAGTCGCCGTACGGCGCGACGGTGGCGCACGGCTTCCTGACGCTGGCGCTGCTGCCGGCGCTGCTGGTGAACGCGCTGCACATGGTGGACATGAAGATGGGCCTGAACTACGGCCTGAACAAGGTGCGCTTTCCGGCACCGGTGCCGGTCGGCAGCCGGGTGCGGGCGCGGCTGACCATCGTCGCCATCGACGACATCGCCGACGGCGCGCAGATCCTGTGGGGCGTGGTGATCGAGCGGGAAGGCGGCGACAAGCCGGTCTGCGTCGCCGAGTTCGTGATGCGGCGCTACTGAGCCGGCGTCAGGCGGCGCCGCCGCCGATCTCGGCCTTGCAGTAACGGTTGCGGCCGTCCTGCTTGGCGCGGTACAGCTGGCTGTCGGCCATGCGGACCAGGGCGTTGCTGTCGACGCTGTCGAGCGGCGGCAGCGCCGTGCACACGCCCAGGCTGACCGTCACATACGGCACGGTCGGCGCGGCCGCGTGCGGGATGGCCAGGCCGCGCACCTCCTCGAGGATGCGGCGCGCCACCACCTCGGCGCCCAGCGCCGGCTCCTGCGGCAGCAGCAGGATGAATTCCTCGCCGCCGTAGCGGGCCAGCAGGTCCTGCGGCCGCGAGGCGCAGCGCGCCATCGCCAGGCTCACCTGCTGCAGGCACAGGTCGCCGGCCTGGTGGCCGTAGTGATCGTTGTAGAGCTTGAAGTGGTCGACGTCGATCATGATCACCGACAGCGGCAGGCCGGCGCGCGCGCAGCGCCGCCATTCGGCGTCGAGGGTGTCGTTGAAGCTGCGGCGGTTGGCCACGCCGGTCAGGCCGTCGGTCATGCTCAGTTCGCGCATGGCGTCGGCCTGGCGCTTGATGGTCAGCTGGCTGCGCACGCGCGCGCGCACCACGGCCACGTTGAACGGCTTGCTGATGAAGTCGACCGCGCCGGCCTCCAGCGCGCGGGTCTCGTCCTCCGGCTGGTTGAGCGCGGTGACGAAGATGACCGGGATGTCCTGCAGCCGGGGCGAGTTGCGCAGCGCGGCGCATACGGCGTAGCCGTCCATGCCGGGCATGACGGCGTCCAGCAGGATCAGGTCCGGCTGCTGTTCCAGCGCCAGCTCCAGCGCCTTTTCTCCGTCCAGCGCGAACAGCACCTCGTGCTCGTCGCGCAGCGCGTGGTGCAGGATCTGGATGTTCTCCATGGCGTCGTCGACCACGAGTATCCGTCCGTTCCTGGCCAGGTCGGTCCAAGTCATGCACTATCCTTTCGATGCAACATATCCGCCACGATGGCTTGCGCGGCGGTGAAATCGAGCGTCTCGACCGCCTCCGCCAGCGCGCTCCATCCGTTCGCGTCCGTGAGCGCCGGGCGCAGCTGGCGCAGCACGTCCAAGGCTTTCAAGTTGTTATTCTGAAGCAAACTATGTAACTCCGCCAGCTTTTGCGGCAAGTCGTGCGCGATCGGCTTGCCTTGGGGAAGCGAGTCTGTCGAGACTGACAACTGGCGGGCGTCGGCGGCCAGGCCTTGCAGGGCCTGGTCCAGCACGGTCAGCGCGGCATCCAGCGCGGCCGGGTCGGGGTGGTCGCGGTGCAGGATGGCTTCGGCTTCGGCGGTCAGGCCGGCCACCTGCGTCGCGCCCAGGTTGGCGGCCACGCCGCGCAGGCGGTGCAGGCTTTGCGCGGCCTGCTGGCGGTGGCCGGCCGCCAGCTGCGCCCGGACCTCGGTCACGGTGGCGCCCTGCGTTTGTTCGAAGCGCTTGAACAGCGCCACCAGCGCGTCGCTGTTGCCGCCCAGCCGGGCCAGCGCGGCCTTCGTGTCGACGCCGGGCAGCGCGAGCAGGCCGGCCGGCGCGAGTGCGGGGCCGGCGGCCGGCATGGCGCCAGGCACCACGCCCGGCGCGCCGGTTGGCATCGCCCCGGGCGGGGCGGATGGCCGGGGGGCATCCTGCGCCGCAGCTGGCGCGGCGAGCGGCATCGCGGCGAAAGTGGACGGGGCGGGCGCCGCCGGACGCGGCACCAGCCGGGTCAGCACGGCGATCATTTCCGCGACGTCGATCGGCTTGGCCACGTGGGCGTCCATGCCGGCCTGGTCGGCGCGGCGGCGGTCGTCCTCCATCACGTTGGCGGTCATGGCGACGATGGGCAGGCGCGCCAGCGGGCCCCCGGCGGCGCGGATCGCGGCCGTGGCGTCGTAGCCGTTGAGCACCGGCATCTGCACATCCATCAGCACCAGGTCGCAGCGTTGCGGGTCGGCGCGCAACAGGTCGACCGCCAGCTGGCCGTTGGCCACCGTCTCGACCGCGGCGCCGGCGTGCAGCAGCATCAGTTGCGCGACCTCCTGGTTGATCTCGTTGTCCTCGACCAGCAGGATGCGCAGGCCGTTCAACTGTCCGTCCAGCGGGCCGTGCGGGGCGGACGGCGCCGCGCCGGGGGCGCCGCTGAACAGGGCGGCCACCCGTTCCAGCAGGCGCGCCGGCAGGACCGGCTTGGACAGCACGCCGGCCACGCCCAGGCCCTCGGCCAGCCCGGCCTGGCCGGCGGCAACAGGTTCGGGCGCCATCAGCAGCACCGGCGGCAGCGCCATGCCGGCGCGCAGCCGGGCCAGCACGGTGGCGGCGTCGCCGTCCGGCATGTGGTAATCGAGCAACAGCAGGTCGTAGGGCCGGTGCCGGCGCTCGCGCAGCATGGCCAGCGCGGCGTCGGCGCCGGCGGCGCAGCTGGCGGCCCAGCCCAGGTCGTGATGCGAGTTGCAGACATTTCTGCGCGGCGCGGCGTTATTGCCGACGATGAGCAGCGCCAGGCCGGCCGCGGCGGGCGGCGGCACCGGCGCGCCAGCGGCGCGCCGCATTCGAACGGGCAGCTGAACAGGAACTCCGAGCCGCCGCCCGGCTCGCTGCTGACGCCAGATGGCGCCGCCCATCATGTCGGCCAGCTGGCGGCAGATCGCCAACCCTGCGCCGGCGCCGCCGAATCCGCATGGTGGCTGCCGCCGCCGTCGGCCTGCGAGAAGGCGTCGAAGATGCGGGCCTGCTGCGCGGCCGGGATGCCGACGCCGGTGTCGCGCACGCGGAACTCCAGCAGGATGGCGCCGGCTTGGCCAGGTCGGCGCCGGCCGCCGCCCGCCCCTGCAGCACCACCTCGCCGCGCTCGGTGAACTTGACGGCGTTGCCGACCAGGTTGAGCAGCACCTGCTCGAGCCGCATCGGATCGCCCGCCAGCTCGGCCGGCAGGCGCGGGTCGATGTCGTAGACCAGCTCGATGCCCTTGTCGCCGGCGGCGCCGCTCACCAGCAGGCCGACGCTGTCGAGGATGCGCTCCAGGCTGAAGCCGGCATGGTCGAGCACCAGCTGGCCGGCGTCGATGCGCGAGTAGTCCAGCACGTCGTTGACCAGGCCCAGCAGCGACTGCGTGGCCAGCTGGATCTTGTCCAGCTGCTCGCGCTCGCGCGGCGCCAGCGCGGCCTGCTCCAGCAGGCGGGCCAAGCCGATGATGGCGTTCATCGGGGTGCGGATCTCGTGGCTCATATTGGCCAGGAACTCGCTCTTGGCCCGGCTGGCGGCCTCGGCGCGGTCGCGCGCCAGCACCAGTTCCTCGTTGACCTCCTGCAGGTGCAGCTCGGCCTCCTTGAGCTCGGTGACGTCGGACACCAGCACGAAGAAGCCGCGCACGGCGCCGCGCTCGTCGATGTCCGGGATGTAGTTGACCCACGTGTGGCTGAGCTCGCCCGACGGCCAGCGCAGCCGGTCGGCGAACGCCTGCGGCTGGCCGGCCAGCGCGCCCTGCACGTAGGGCGCGCAGACCGCGTACTGGGCCTCGCCCATCACCTCGGGCATCAGCGCGTCGAGCATCTGCGCGCTGTCGCGGCCGTGCCAGTCGAGGAAGTAGCGGTTGGCGAAGCGGCAGCGCTGGCCGGCGTCCCAGTAGGCCACCATGCCGGGCAGGTTGTCGGCCACGGTGCGTACGAAATGCTCGCTCTGCGCCAGCTTGGCCACGGTGGCGCGCAGCGCCTCCTTGGCCTCCTTGCGCTCGGTGATGTCGATCGAGATGCCCAGCACGTGGGTGGGGGCGCCGTGCTCGTCGCGCAGCGCCACCTTGCGGGTGGTCATGTAGCGGGTGCGGCCGCCGGCGCCGGTGACCGGCTCCTCGGCGATCTCGGCCACCTCGCCGGGCGGCGCGGCCAGCACCCGGCGGTCGGCCTCGGCGAAGCTGTCGGCCTGCGCGGCCGGCACGAAGTCGTAGTCGCACTTGCCGATGAACTCCTCGCCGCCGGCGCGCCCGAACAGCTGGGCGCCGTAGCGGTTGAACATGTCGTAGCGCAGGTCGGCGGCGCGCTTGAGGAAGATCATCGCCGGCATGTTCTCCAGCACCGAACCCATCAGTTGGCGCGAGCGCCGCAGCTCCGCCTCCGTCCGCTTCAGCTCGCTGACGTCCATCAGCAGCGCGGTGATGCCGGCGATGCGGCCGTCGGTGCCGAACTGCGGGTAGTAGCTCAGCACCCAATGGCACAGCTGGTTCGGCGAGGCGGCCGGGTGGCCGGAGCGCTGCAGGCCGGTCAGCGGGCGGCCGCTGTCGAGCACGGTGCGGTAGTCGGCCAGCACGCCGCGCCGCACGGCTGCGTCCGGGATCATCTCGCCGACGTGGCGGCCCAGGTGGGCGCTGACCGGCTGGTCGTTGAGGGCGGCCAGGTAGTCGTTCAGGCGCACGAAGCGCAGCTGGCTGTCGACGTAGCTCAGGCCGACCGGCGCGGTGGCGTACAGGGTTTCAAGCTGGGCCCGGCTTTTTTCCAGCTGGGCGGTGCGCTCGGCCACCAGTTGTTCGAGCTGGGCCTGGTTGCGGCGCAGGTCGAGCTCGAGCGCGCGGAAGGCCTGGCCGACCTCGCCGGCCTCGCGGAAGGTGGCCGCGCCCAGCGTGAAGGGGCTGCCGCCGGCCAGCGCCTGGGCCGGGCCGACCAGCGCGCGCACCGAGCCGGCGATGCGGCCGCCGACCCACCAGGCCAGCGAGAAGCCGGCCAGCAGCAGCGCCGCCATGGCCAGCGAGATGGTGGTGACGGCGTTCAGCAGTTCGTGCAGCGCCTGGTCCTGCGGGGTGGCGATGGCGACGATGGCGCGGCTGACCGGCGAGCGGCTGAAGCCGAGGTAGATCGGCGTGCCGTCGGCCGCCGCCGTGGCCAGCAGGGCGTTGCCGTTGGCCTGCAGCCGGGCCCGCAGCGCGGCCTCGGCCGGCGCGCCCAGCAACTGGTGCGGGGCGCCGGCCTGGGTCACGATCACGCCCTCGCTGTCGAACAGCGACATGGCCTGGTGGCGGCCGATGTTTTCGTCGCGCAGGATGTAGGCCAGGCGTTCCGGCTTGAGCAGCGCGGTCAGCGCGTAGGCCAGGCGGCGCTCGACCCGCACCGGGACGTCGATCGCCAGCTGGGCGTTGGCGCCGCTGCCCACCAGCGACAGCTGCACGCGGTCGTGCGCGTACAGCGGCGCCAGGCGGCGGCGGTTGTCGGCGGCGGACAGCGCGGCCGGCAGCGGCGCGCCGACCTGCAGCGCGACCCTGCCGGAGGCGTCGCTGAGCAGGAACTGGGCGGCCGGGAATTGCGGACCGAGCAGGGCTGCGGCCTGGCTGCGCAATGCACCCAGGTCGCCGCTTTGCAGGCTGGGCGAGCCGGCCAGCGCGCGCGCCGCGCTCTCGCCCTGCAGCAGGTCGCGGTCGATGGCGGCGGCCACCAGGCGGGCCGCCTGGCCGGTGTCCTCCATCAGCGTGTCGCGCTCGCGCTGGTAGAACTGGGCCACCACGGCGCCGAAGCCGATCACCGTCGGCAGCGCGCACGCCAGCACCAGCAGCGCGATCTGCGAGCGGATGGATGGCAGGCGGCGTGACGGTGCTGGCACGTGGTGGGCCTCGGCGGTGATGCGGGTTCAGGCAGGCAGCACGATAGTAGCCGAGACTGGCCGTTTCAGAAAGCGATTTTGTCCATGTCAGAGCGGCTTGCCCAGGGCGTAGCTCCAGGCCAGCTCGGCCATCGGCCTGGCCATGCGGCCCGATTCCAGCGCCTGCGCGCTGGCCGCCGTGCCGTCCACGTGGCGCTTCATGATGCCTTGCATGATGCTGGCCAGGCGGAACATGTTGAAGGCCAGGTAGAAGTTGAAGTCCTCCAGCCGGATGGTCTTGCCGGTGCGCTCGGCGTAGCGGGCGATGTACTCCTGCTGCGACGGAATGCCCAGCGCCGCCAGGTCCAGCCCGGCGATGCCGCGGAACCGGCCGGGCTCGATGTGCCAGCTCATGCAGTGGTAGGAGAAGTCGGCGAACGGGTGGCCCAGCGTCGACAGCTCCCAGTCCAGCACGGCCAGGATGCGCGGCTCGGTCGGGTGGAACAGCAGGTTGTCGAGGCGGAAGTCGCCGTGCACGATGGAGGTGTCTTCGCCCGGCGGGATGTGGGCCGGCAGCCACGCGATCAGCTGGTCCATCGCCTCGATGGACTCGGTCTGCGAGGCCAGGTATTGCTTGCTCCAGCGCTCGATCTGGCGCGCGAAGTAGTTGCCCGGCTTGCCGTAGTCGGCCAGGCCGATGGCCGCGTAGTCCACCGTGTGCAGCTGGGCGATGACGCGGTTCATCTCGTCGTAGATGGCGGCGCGCTCGGCCGGCGTCATGCCGGGCAGGGCCTGGTCCCACAGCACCCGGCCCTCGACGAATTCCATCACGTAGAAGGCGCGGCCGATCACCGACTCGTCGGTGCACAGCGCGTACTGGCGCGCGGCCGGGAAGCCGTTCTTGCTGAGGGCGTCCATCACGCGGTACTCGCGCTCGATCGCGTGCGCGGACGGCAGCAGCTTGGCGGCCGGCGCCGGCTTGGTGCGCAGCACGTAGTGCCGGCCGCCGATGCTGAGCTTGTAAGTCGGGTTGGACTGGCCGCCCTTGAACTGCTCCACGCCCAACGTGCCTTCCGGATAGCCGGCCACGTGCTGGCGCAGATAGGCGTCCAGTGCCGCCACGTCGAACTGGTGGCGCGCCGACACCGCCTTGGTGCCAATGAATTCTTCGAACATGCTGTCTCCCGCTGTTGTGAGTAGCAGCTATTCTAGTCCAATAAAAGTACGTGCGTGCTTTTTATTTTCAACTGTCGGCGGCGGCGCCACGCAGCCAGTCCAGCACCGCCTGCTGGGGCGAGGCCTCCGCCAGCGGCGCGGCCGACAGCAGGTAGTAGCTGGTGCCGTCCGCGACGAAGCCGAGCGGCGCCGCCAGCAGGCCGGATGCCAGGTCGTCGCACACGAGGTGGCGCGGGCCGATGGCCACGCCCAGTCCGGCCACGGCCGCCTGCAGGCTGAAGTAGAAATGTTCGAAGGACTGGCCGGCGCCGCCTTGCCTGTGCCGGATGCCGGCGGCGCGGGCCCAGTCGCGCCAGGCGTCGGGACGGCTGCGCGCGTGCAGGCGCGGGGCGTCGGGGCGCAGCGTGGGCGCGAACCACTGCGCCGCCTTGTCCGGCCGGCAGACGGGGCCGACCTGTTCGGCGAACAGGGCGTGCGCGTGGAAGTGTTCCGGCCAGCCGAAGTCGCCGCGCCGGATGGCCAGGTCGATGCCGCCGTCGAAGGCGAACGGGCCACCGCCGGCCACCAGCAGGAAGTCGGCGTCGGGATGGGCGGCCTGGAACGCCGGCCAGCGCGGGATCAGCCAGCGCATCAGCAGCGTCGGTTCGCACGACAGCACCAGTTGCCGCCTGGGGCCGGCGCCGGCGCGCAGTTCGCCGACCGCCTGCTCGATCACGCCGAAGCCCGATTGCACCGCGCGCGCCAGCAGCCGGCCGGCGTCGGTGAGGAAGACCCGGCGGCTGCGCCGTTCGAACAGCGGCACGCCCAGGTCGTCCTCCAGCGCGCGCACGGCGCGGCTGATGGCGCCGTGGGTCAGGTGCAGGGCCTCGGCGGCACGGCCGAAATGCTCCAGCCGGGCGGCCGCCTCGAAGCAGCGCAACGCCGTCAGCGATGGCATTCTGTGAGCTGGAGTCACCATGATGGTCAGAATTGATCGTTATGTTGAGGCGATTGTAGCCTTTAGCATGGCCGCTGGTTCAATTCAATGAAGGGATGCGGTATGACCGAAATGATAGTTGTAATCACCATTACGCTGCTCGCGGTGATCAGCCCCGGGCCGGATTTCGCCATGGTCTCGCGCAACAGCCTGATGCTGTCGCGGCGCGCCGGCGTGCTGACCGCCGTCGGCATCGGGCTGGGCGTGGTGATCCATGTGGGCTACACGCTGCTGGGCCTGGGCCTGCTGATCCGCAATTCGCTGTGGCTGTTCAACGCGATCAAGCTGGCCGGCGCGGCCTACCTGGTCTGGCTGGGCCTGCGGATGCTGCGCGCGCGGCCCGGCGCGGCGGGCCAGGGGACGACGCCGGTGGCGTTGTCCGACCTGGCGGCGCTGCGCACCGGTTTCCTGACCAACCTGCTCAATCCCAAGACCACGGTGTTCATCGTCAGCCTGTTCATGCAGGCGGTGCGGCCGGAGACGCCGTTCGCCGTCCAGCTGGCCTATGGGGCCTATATCGTGGCGGCGCACGTGGTCTGGTTCTGCCTGGTGGCGCTGTGCTTTTCGGCCGGGACGGTGCGCGCCCGCCTGTTGCGGGCGCGGCACTGGATAGACCGCGTGTTCGGCGGCCTGCTGGTGGGGCTGGGCGCGCTGCTGGCCGCGCGCTGAGGCGCGGCGCGCGGTCAGAAGAACAGCGCGGTGCGCTGGATGACCGTGCCGTTGTTGGTGTAGGCGGCGGTGGCGCGCACCGAGCCGGTGTTGTATTTGCCATCGTCGAGCTTGCTGTCGACCTGTTCGGCGAACGAGTCCGGCAGGTTGTCGAGGCGGATGCCGTTGCCGCCGCGCCCGCCCACCACGTCGTTGTAGATGTAGACCGCGCCGCCCTGCGCGCTGGTCATGAAGTCGGTGGTGCCGTTGAACGAGCCGGTGATGAAGCCGGCCAGCGCCAGGTGCTGCGGCGCCAGCTGGTATTCGGTGATCTGGCCGTCGCCGTTGCCGTTGCCGGTGGCGCCGGGCGCGTGCGTGGTGGCCTGCGGATCGTCGCCGGGCAGGGCGTGGAACTTGTCCTGGTAGGAGTTGACCGCCGCCGACAGGGAGTTCGATTGCTGGATGATGTTCTTGACCTTGGCGCTGTCGATCAGCCCTTGTCCCTTCAGCACGCCGCCCAGCAGCAGGCCGATGATGACCAGGACAATCGCAATCTCAACCAGGGTGAAGCCGCGTTGGGCTCGCTGCATGGGGCATCCTTTCGTAACGGTGTCGGTGGCGCAAAGACTTCGCGCTCGGTAACCATCATGATAGACGGAAAGTGCCGTCCCGCCTAGCGTGGTTGATGAGCTGGCTGACGGGCCGGCGGCGGCAGGTTTTGCAGCCGCCGCTCCAGGAAGCGCAGTTCGTTGGCGTCGGTGATCTGGCCGCTCGACAGCAATGCGCCGATCAGCGCCCGCGTGGCCTCGGCCTGGTCCATGTCCTCCAGCACGAACAGCTCCAGTTCGCGCGCCCAGGCCGGCACCTGCGGGCCGGTGGCGTGCAGCCGGATCGCCTGCGCGTAGCGGCGCGCCAGCGGCAGGTCGTGCAGCCGGTGCTGTGCCACCACGGCCGCGTGCGCCAGCCATGGCCAGCGCCGGTCCGGGTCCTCGCCGAAGCGCTCGTAGACCAGCTCGAGCATCTGCCGCACCCGCGCCGGATCGCCGACCGCGCCGTACACCTCGCTGGCGGCCAGCAGCGGATACTGGCTGCGCGGATCGAGCTCCAGCACGCGCTCCAGCCACTGGCGGATGCGGCCGTAGTCGAGGTCGCGCCAGGCGATGGCGACGCCGGCCTGGTCGTCGTGGCCCTGCACGTACAGCATCAGCAGCCGCGCCAGCGCCAGCGGATCGCCCAAGCTGGTCAACCGCAGCGTGGCCGGCGACGGCGCCGGCGGCAGCGCCTCGGCCCGCGCGCGCGGCGGCGGCCGGCCGGCCTGCCAGCCCAGCTGCAGGGCCAGCGCCGCCGCCAGCAGCAGGCGCACGGCCAGCGGCACCGACGACAGCGGACGGGCCGGTGTGTTCATGGATAGTCCCGATGCAGGCCGAACGGCGCCGCCGGCGGCACCGATGATGGCGGGCGGGCCGGCGTGTTCACAGGTTCTTCCGGTACAGGTCGAACAGCGCGGCGGCCGTCAGCAGGCCGACCGCCAGCGCGGTCTGCGCCGCCACATTGGCCAGGTCGGCCAGGCCGCCGGTGTGGTACAGCAGCCATTCGGTGCGGGTGAAGCCGTCCAGGTGCGGCAGCAGCAGCGCCAGCGCGTCGATGCCGCGCGTCAGCCAGCGCTGGCCGGCGTCGGCCTGGGCGGCGCCGGCATGGCCCAGCAGTTGCAGCGTGCCCAGCACGCGCGCCAGCAGGTAGAAGGCGCCGGCCGCCGTCAGCGCCGGCAGGGTCTGGCTCAAGGTCAGCGAGCACAGCAGGCTGAAGGCGGCCACGATCCACAGCTCGCCCAGCAGCGAGGCGGCCCACAGCGCCGCCTGGTCGAATGGCGCGAAGGCCAGCGCCACCGCGCCGAACAGCAGCGCCGGCAGCAGCGCCAGCGCGGCGAAGCCGGCCAGCTTGCCGAGCACGTACACGGCGCGCGGCAGGGCCAGCGCCAGCAACAGCTCGGCGCCCTTGTCGGCCGCCTCGCGCGCCATGCTGCTGACCACGAAGGTGGCGACCAGGAACACCGCCGCCAGCCGCAGCACGGCCGCCAGCAGCGCCGCCTGCAACTGGCGGCTCTCGGTCAGCGCCAGCTGGCCGAGGAAGCCGCCGGCGCACACGGCCGCCGCCAGCACCAGCAACAGCAACCACAGCAGGCGGTTGCGCAGCGCCTCCAGCAGCGTGTAGCGGGCGATGACCAGCGCGGCCGTCATGGCAGCTTCTGCGCCGCGACCATGCGGTTGTACAGGATGTTGGGCGAGAGCCAGACCACGATGTCGTCGAACGCGCCGCCCGGTGCGGCGGCGGTGTCGGTGGCGTCGCGGCTGACGAACTGGGTGTCGGAGCCGGCGTTGATCTGCTCGTCGCTGTTGCCGGTGGCCGCGTTGGCGATCAGCCCGCCCAGCTCGTTGCTGGCGCCGTAGCCGTTCTTGCCGTGCGAGATGATCACCGCCGGGATGTCGTTGACGCCGGTGGCCGCCACCAGCTGGCCGGAGGCGTCGCGGGTGGCGACGGTGATGTCGCGCGGCGTGTGCAGGTTGAACAGCAGGCCGCTGTTGCTGAAGGCCGACGTGACGCTGTAGCGGAACAGATGATTCCACCCGTCGAGCTTGCCCAGGCCCAACGTGGCCCAGGGCAGATAGCCGCTGCGGCGGTCGCCGGCGCAGTGGTTGCCGTCGCGCGCCTCCAGGCCGTTGCTGGCCGAGATCGCCGGGCAGGGCAGGTAGCCGTTGCGGATCGCGAAGCCGATCAGCGCCTCGCGCGCGTCTTCCATCGATTTCTGGGTTTCCGCGATCTTGCGTTGCTCCAGCTGCATGCTCAACGGCGTGAGCAGGCCGCCTATCATCAGGCCGACGATGACCAGCACGATCGCGATTTCGACCAGCGTGAAGCCGGATTGTCTGTGTTTCTTCATGGCGTAGGGACCGATGGATGAGGGGGCGCCGGCTAGCGGCCGATTTCCTGCACGCTGCCGCTGTCGGGGTCGAAGCTCTGGCCGGGTTTCATGATCAGGCGGCGGCCGGACGACAGCCGCAGCGACACCGCCGTCCCCGGCCCGGCCTTGACGCCGCCGGTCTGCGGCACCTGGTTGAGCCAGACGGTGGTGCGCCCGCTGCTGCCGCGCAGCACGCCGCTCAGCTGGACGGCGGACGAGGCCGGTGGCGCGGGCGCGTCGGCGGCGCCGGCGGGCGGCGCCTCCGGTGGCGGCGTGGCGCCGGACGCGGCGTTGGCCACGATGTTCTGTACCGGGTCCGCCGCGCCGGGCATGGCGGGCACGGCGGCGGGGGGGGGCGCCCGCGCGGGGGGGGGGGGGCCCCCCGGGCGGGGGGGGGGGGGGGGGGCTGGGGGCCGCCCGGCCGCACCAGCAGCGACGACAGCGTCGCCGTCACCGCCACCACCATCGAGAAGGTGATGAATACCACCACCACCCGCTTGAAGATGCGCGCCGCGCCGCCGTCGCGGTACAGGTTCTGCAGGCTGAAAATGACGGCCGAGATCATGAACGGCAGCACGATCATCTTCAGCAGGTCGACATACACCACGCCCACCACGCCCAGGTAGCGCGACAGCGACGGCGTCGCCCAGCCCAGCGTTCCGCCGGCCAGCACGCAGCCGACCACGGTCCAGGGGTTCAGGGCCCATTGCTGGAAGCGTTGCATGCTGATGGGAGCGTCCACGTGGTTTCCTTATTTGAGGGCTCGGAGCACACTGTCGGCCGTGGGCTGCACGGGCCGCTGCGCGATCAACTCGTTGACGAAGGACAGCAGCGTCAGGTCGCGGATGCCGACGATGACGCTGAGCGGCGCCTCCAGGTCGCTGAAGGTGACGGTGCGCAGGGTCAGCGCCAGGCCCGGCTCCTCGCGCATCAGTTGCACCACTTCCATCTCGTCGCGGTAGGTCGCCGTCACCTCGCCTTTCTTGGTCGCCTCGATCAGGTCGGGCCAGGTGGGATACTTGACCAGCTTGGCCTTGGGGAAGTTGCGGCGGCCGAACTCCTCCCACGACGAGCCGGCCAGCACGCCCAGCGTGCCGGTGTAGTCGCGCACCACCTGCGGCAAGGTGCGGTCGCCGGCCAGCTGGGCGAAGCGCATGCGGTTGATCAGCATCGCGTGGCCCAGCTTGATGTAGGAGATGGAGAAATGCACCATCTGCGCCCGCTTGAGCGTACGGCCCAGCCGGCTGACGGCCACGTCGGCCTTGCCCACCGCCACCGCCTCGACCACGCTGTCGAAGGTCTTGTAGCTGCGGTCGAAACGCACCGATACGCCGAGTTCGGAGGCGATCGACTTCGCCAGGTCGATGTCGGTGCCGACCAGTTCGCCGTTCTTGACGGAGAAGAACGGCGGGTTGTCGGTGCTCAGCATGGCGACCAGCAATTCGCCGTGGTTGACGATGCGGGCGATGTCGGGCGCCAGCATGCGGCCGTCGGCGACCTTGACCAGCGGCGAGCGGTCCGGCTCGGGCGCGGCCGCCGCCGCAACGGCGCCTGCCGCGGCGGGACGCGCCTTCTGCGCGCCCTGCGCCCACACGGCGCCGCACAGGCCCAGCGCGGCCAGCGCCAGCGCCAAGCCGCGCAGGCGCTTCATCGGGCTGCAATGC
>NZ_JABWEF010000032.1:0-40717 GCF_013369445.1 Duganella sp. BJB1802
CCCCCGGGGGGGGGGCCCGCGGGGCCGGCCGCCGCGCCCACCGCGCCGGCGCCCGACCGGCGCGCGCAGATCCTGTCGGCGATCGCGTTCTCGTTCGTGGCGCTGGTCGGGGTGCTGATCGTGCTGTATGCGTGGCGGCTGCCGCCGTTCAGCAGCGCCATCGTCTCCACCGAGAACGCGCTGGTGCGCGGCCAGGTCACGCTGATCGGCACCCAGCTGCCCGGCTATGTGGTGGACGTGCGGGTGCAGGATTTCCAGCAGGTGAAGCAGGGCGATTTGCTGGTGCTGATCGACGACCGTATCTACCAGCAGCGCTACGAACAGGCGCAGGCGCAGTTGGCTGCGCAGAAGGCGGCGCTGGCCAATTGGGAGCAGGCGCGCCGCACGGCGGAGGCGGGCGTGGCGCTGAACCAGGCCACGCTGGCCAACGCGGAGGCGCAGGCCGCCAAGTCGGTGGCCGATTTGAGCCGTGTGAATTCGCTGGCGGCCGACGGCTCGCTGTCGGTGCGCGAGCAGGATTCGTCCAAGGCCGCCAAGGCGCAGACGGCGGCGGCGGTGTCGCAGGCGCGCGCCAGCCTGGAGATCGCGAAGCAGCAGGTGCAGACGGTGGTGGTCAACAAGCTGTCGCTGGAGGCGGCGGTGGCCAATGCGACGGCCGCGCTGAATGCGGCCAAGGTGGACCTGGATAACACGCGCATCACGGCGCCGGAGGATGGGCAGCTGGGGCAGGTCACGGTGCGCAAGGGCGCCTACGTCAACACCGGCGCGCAGTTGATGGGATTGGTGCCGCGCCAGTTGTGGGTGATCGCCAACCTGAAGGAGACGCAGATGAACGGCGTGCAGGTCGGCCAGAGCGCCACCTTCAAGGTCGATGCGCTGGACGGGGCGCTGTTGACCGGGCAGGTGGAGCGGATCTCGCCGGCCACCGGGTCGGAGTTCAGCGTGCTGCCGGCCGATAACGCGACCGGCAATTACGTGAAGATCGCGCAGCGCATCCCGGTACGCATCCGCATCGATCCGGGCCAGGCCAAGGCGCGCAGGCTGGCGCCGGGGATGTCGGTGGTGGTCAGCATCGACACGTCGGCGGTGCTGGATGACGCGGGCGCCGCGCCGGCCAAGCATGCGGGAGCCAAGCCATGATGGAGCGGGACGTAACGGTGCATTTGGCCGTTGCGGCGCTGGCCGTGATGCTGGCGCTGGCCGGCTGCGCAGCCAAGGCGCCGCCGGCGCCCGCGTCGTCCTTGCAGATGCCGGCCGCCTGGCGCACCGCCGCCGAAGCCGGGCAGGGCGCCGCTGTCGAAGTCCAATGGTGGCAAGCGTTCGGCGATCCGGCGTTGAGCGCGCTGGTGGCCGCCGCGCTGGAACACAACGGCGACCTGCGCATCGCCCGCGCCCGCGTGGCGCAGTACCGCGCGCTGGTGGGCGTGGCCGCCGCCGGCCAGAAGCCCAACGTCATCGTCGACACCGCGCCGACGCGCACCCGCCAGCTGGCCTACAACGGCGTCCCCTACGTCACCAACGTCTACCAGGCCGAGTTCCAGGCCAGTTATGAAGTCGACGTGTGGGGCCGCCTGGCCGCGCTGACCGACGCCGCCACCGCCACCTATCAGTCGGAGCAGGCCAACGCCGATGCGGCCGCGCTGTCGATCGCCGCCACCGTGGCATCGGGCTACCTGAACCTGCGCGGCCTGGACGCCCAGCTGGCGCTGACCGAAGCCACATTGAAGCTGCGCGAAGAATCGCGCGACCTGGCCAAGCGCCAGTTCGACGTCGGCTACAGCTCGCGGCTGGAATGGCTGCAGGCGCAGGCCGAGTACCAGACCACCGCCGAGCAGGTGCCACAGCTCAAGCGCGCCATCTTCGAACAGGAAAACGCGCTGGCTATACTCACCGGCGGCAATCCCGGCCCGGTCGCGCGCGGATTGGAGTTGGCGCAGCTGGCCGCGCCGCCCGTGCCGGCGGGGCTGCCATCCGAACTGCTGCGCCGCCGGCCGGACATCGCGCGCGCCGAATTGAACCTGGTCGCGGCCAACGCCAACCTGGCCGCCACGCGCGACCAGCTGCTGCCGTCGTTCAAGCTGACGATGGTGGGAGGAGTGCAGAACCTGAAGTGGCACGATTTCGTCAACGCCCCAACTGCGCTGTGGCGCCTGACCGGTGCGGTGGCGGCTCCGGTGTTCGAGGGCGACCGCGTGCAGCACCAGACCGACGCCGTGGCGGCGCAGCGCGATCAATCGGTGTACGCCTACGAGAACGCCGTGCGAACCGCCTTCGCCGAAACCGACAACAGCCTGGGTGCGTTGGCGCGCCTGAAGGAACAGGCGGTGCAGAACGATGCGCGCCGCGCCACGGCGGCCGAAACGCTGCGCATCGCGCACAACCGCTATCGCAACGGCTACGCTTCGTATCTGGAGGAGTTGGATGCCCAGCGCACGCTGTACAACGCCGACGTCGGCCGCTTGCAGCTGAAGACGCGCATGCTGGTGGCGTCGGTGGATTTGTACCGCGCGATGGGCGGCGGCTGGGCGCCGCCGTAAGTCCGGTGGCTTATTTCACCGGGATGCACAACTCCGCTTCGAACACGCCGGTGGCCGGGTCCATCGCGTAGTCGGCCGGATAGCGCTCGAAGCAGGCGCCGGCGACCACCTTGCCTTCGGCCTGCAACTGGCCGAAGAACTCGCCCCATACCTGCGGGACCTGGTCGCCCGTGCCCTTGAACTTGGCGACGGCATAGCGCCCGCCAGGAATGGTCGCCTCCTTGGCCGGCTCCTTGACCGGATAGTCGGCCGACACTTCCACGCAGGCGTCGTAGCGGCACTGGTCCGGCGGCGTGGTGGACGGATCGTCCTGCGCCACGCCGTAGGTGACCTTGTTCACCAGGCCGAAGGCCTTCTGCCACGGCGTGAACACCTCTTTCCAGAACTCGCCGATCGGCGCGCCGAACGGGCCTTTGTAGCGCAGGTAAGCGACGCGCACCGCCGGTAAATCTTTGACTTCATATTCCATGATGATCTCCTCGTGTTAGTGGCCACCGCCGGCGACTTTGCGCAGCGGTTGCACGGCTTCTTCAGGCGCCGGCGCCGGCTCGCGGCGCAGCTTGCCCATCAGGCGTTTGAGCAGGTGTTCGAGATCGTCGATGTAGGTGAACACGGCCGGTATCACCAGCAGGCTCAGTAACGTCGATGTGATCAACCCGCCGATCACCGTGATCGCCATCGGCGAACGGAAGCTCGGATCGGCGCCCCAGCCCAGCGCCAGCGGCATCATGCCGGCGCCCATCGCGATGGTGGTCATCAGGATCGGGCGGCTGCGCTTGTGGCAGGCGTCGACCAAAGCTTCGAAACGGCTCATGCCTTCCTGACGCGCCAGAATAGCATAATCAACCAACAAGATTGAGTTCTTTGTAACGATCCCCATCAGCATGATCAGGCCGATCATCGACGGCATCGACAGCGCGCGGCCGGTGACCAGCAGCGCCACGAAGGCGCCGCCGATCGACAGCGGCAGCGCGAACAAAATCGTCACCGGCTGCATGAAGTCCTTGAACAGCAAGACCAGCACGCAGTAGATGCAGACCACGCCGATCAGCATGGCGATGCCGAAGCTGGCGAACAGCGACGCCATCTCCTGGGTGTCGCCCAGTTCCGCGATCCGCACCGACGGCGGCAGGTTCATCATGGTCGGCAGCGCGCGCGCCTCGGTGTTCACTTCGCCCAGCGAGCGTTTGCCCAGCTCCACTTCCAGCGTCACGTTGCGGCTGCGGTTGAGGCGATTGATCTGCGCCGGGCCGCTTTCCATCGTGATGGTGGCGACGGTGGCCAACAGCACCGGGCCGTTCTTGCCCGGCACCGTCAGGCGGCCGATGGCTTCCAGGTCGGCGCGCACGGCGTCCGGCAGCTTGACGCGGATCGGCACTTGGCGTTCCGGCAGGTTCATCTTGGTCAGGTCGGTGTCGTAGTCGCCGGCGGTGGCCACGCGCACGGTCTGGCCGATCGACGCGGCGGTCACGCCCAGGTCGGCGGCCTTGGCGAAGTCCGGCGTGACGATGATCTCGGGCCGCACCAGCGAGGCGCTGGAGCGCACGTTGCCCACGCCTTTGAGCGTACGCATTTCGCGCTCCACCTTCTGCGCGGTTTCCTTCAATGCCACCGGGTCTTCGCTGCGCAGCACCAGCTGCATCTTGACGCCGTTGTCCGGCGGGCCGACCTTGAAGCGCGCGCCGGGGATGGCGCCGAGCCTCTGGCGGATCTCGCCTTCCAGGTCCGCCATCGATTCCTTGCGGTCGTTGCGGTGCACGGTGGTCAGCGTCAGCACGGCGGCGCGGGCCTCGGCCGCCGCGCCGGGAGCGAAGGCGTCGCCGCTGGAGCCGCCGCCGATGGAGCTGAACACGGCCTTGATGCCTTTGACTTCCATCGCGGCCTTGCGGGCGCGCTCGGCGATCACGCGGGTTTCGGCCAGCGTGGAGCCGGGCGGCAGTTCCAGGTTGATCTGGGTCTGCGAGCGGTCGGCGGCCGGCACGAAGCCGGTCGGCAGCAGCCCGACCAGCATGATCGAGCCGATGAAGAAGGCCGCCGAGGCGATGGCCGTCACCAGCCGGTGCGACAGGCACCAGCGCATCACGCGGATGTAGCGCGTCATCAGCCAGCCATCCTTTTCCTCGGCGTGGACGACAGGCTTGAGGATGTAGGCCGCCATCATCGGCGTGAGCAGACGCGCCACCACCAGCGACGCCAGCACCGCCACCACGGCGGTCCAGCCGAACTGCTTGAAGAACAGGCCGGGCACGCCGCCCATGAAGGCGGTCGGCAGGAACACGGCGACCAGCGCGAAGGTGGTGGCGATGACCGCCATGCCGATTTCGTCGGCCGCTTCCATCGCCGCCTCCATCGGGGTCTTACCCATGCGCAGGTGGCGCGCGATGTTTTCGATTTCAACGATGGCATCGTCCACCAGCACGCCCACCACCAGCGCCATCGACAGCAGCGTGACGGTGTTGAGCGTGTAGCCGAACAGGTACAGGCCGAGGAAGGCCGGCATCACCGACAGCGGCAGCGCGGCGGCGGCCACCAGGGTGGCGCGCCAGTCGCGCAGGAACCACCACACCACCAGCACCGCCAGCAGCGCGCCTTCGTACAGCAGCTCCATCGAGCCGTTGAAGTTTTCCTCGACCGGGAAGGCGTTGTCGATCACCGGCTTCAGTTCCACGCGCGGATTGGCGCGGGCCAGTTCGGCGACGGCGGCGCGCGCGCCCTTGGCGACCGCCAGTTCGCTGGCGCCCTTGGTGCGGAAGATTTCAAAGCCGATCACCGGCACGCCGTCCTGCAGCGCGATGGCGCGCGGCTCGGAGACGGTGTCGGTCACGGTGGCCACCTGGTCGAGGCGCACGCGGCGGCCGTCGGTCAGCGGCAGTTCGATCGCGGCCAGCGAGGCCGCGCTCTGCACGGTGGCGATGGTGCGGACCGATTGCTCGGCGCCGCTGACGTCGCCGCGTCCGCCCGGCGCTTCCTTCTGCACCAGGCGCAGTTGGCGCGACACGTCCAGCGCCGACACGCGCAGCGCGGCCATGCGGGCGTCGTCCAGCTCCACGCGGATCTCGCGCTTCACGCCGCCCACGCGCTTGACCGCGCCTACGCCGGGCACCGCCAGCAGGCGCTTGGAGACGGCGTTGTCGACGAACCAGCTCAGTTCCTGGTTGTCCATCTGCTCGCCGGGCGTCTTGGCCGCTGCGGCGGTGAAGGTCATGATCACGCGGCCTGCGGTCGAGGCCTTGGTCACGGTTGGATCGCGCAGCTCGGCCGGCATGTCGGCCTTGACGCGGGCCACCGCGTCGCGCACCTCGTTGACGGCGTCGGAGATCGGCTTCTCAAGAATGAATTCGACGGTGGTGGTGGACACGCCGTCCAGCACCGTGGTGTAGATGTTCTTGATGCCTTGCAGCGTGGCGACCGAATCCTCGATCTTGCGCGCCACTTCGGTTTCCAGCTGGGCCGGCGCGCTGCCGTCCAGCGTGGCGGTGACGGTCACGATGGGTAGTTCGATGTCCGGGAAGTCCTGCACCGGATTGGCCTTGAAGGCCAACAGCCCGGCCAGCGTCAACAGCGCGAACAGCATGATCGCCGGGATCGGGTTCTTGATCGATAGGGAGGAGAAGTTCATGGCGCGTCCTTACTTCGCGGCCAGCTTGGCGGCCGGCGCGGTCTCGGCGACGTTGCGTACCAGGTCGCCGTCGTTGAGGAAGCCGGCGCCGCGCACCACCACCTGCGTGTCGGCGGTCAGGCCGCCCAGCACCTCAATGCGGTCGCCCAGGCGGCGGCCCGGCTGCACCTTGATCTGGCTGACATGCTGGTCGGCGTTGAGGCGGAACACGAAGCTGAAGCCGTCGCGCACCACGATGGATTGCTGCGGCACGGTCATCGCGTCGGACGTGCCCAGTTCGAACTGGCCGCTGGCGAACATGCCGGCCTTGAACGGCGCGTCCTTGGCGCCGGCGCTGGCCGGCAGGTCGACGTAGACCAGCGCGGAGCGGGTCTGCGCGTCGACGGTCGGCGCGATCATGCGTACCTTGCCGGTCACCTCGCTGCCGTTGGCCGCCTTGACGACGGCGCCGGTGCCGGTCTTCAGGTTGCGCAGGTCGGCGGCCACCACTTCGGCGCGCCATTCCAGGCGGCCCTGGCGGATCATGCGGAACAGTTCCGTGCCGGGGCCGGAGACCGCGCCCACGGTGGCGTTGTTGGTCCGGGCGGAGATGATGCCGCTGTCCGGCGCCACGACCCTGGTGTACTTGAGGCGCAGCTGCTGGCTGGCCAGCGCCGCCTTGGCCGAGGCGATGCGCGCGTTGGCGGTCTGCTCGGCGGTGGTGTATTGGCTGATCTGCTGCGCGCTCAGGGCGCCGGTGTTTTGCAGCGTGCGCGCGCGCGCCGCGTTGGCGACGGCGTCGGCGGCGTTGGCTTCCGCCTCCTGCACGGCGGCCTTGGCCTGCGCCAGGTCGGCGTTGACGGTATCGGCCGAGAACACGGCCAGCACGTCGCCGGCCTTGACCACGTCGCCGACGTTGACGCGCACTTCGGTCAGGCGCAAGCCGTTCGATTCGCTGCTGACGCTGGCCTCCTGCCAGGCGGCGACGTTGCCGTTGGCGGCCAGCTTGATCGGCAGGCGCGCGGCGGAGGGCTTGGTGGTGGTGACGGTCAATGCCGGCTTGGCGGTTTCCGCTTTCTTGTCATCGGCGGCCTGGGTGGCGGACGGGTAGAACGCCATGCCGGCGCCGCCGATGACGAATACCGCCAGCAGTGCGTAGGCGACGGGCTTCAGATTGGTTTTGAGTGTTTTCATGATGGGCACAGGTTAGTTGGCGCTGGCGACGGCGGGGGCGCCGTCGGTCGGGGCGGTCCAGCCGCCGCCGGCCGCGCGGTACAGCGCGACCCACGCGGCGCTGCGTTCGCGCTGCAGGTTGATGACGGTTTGTTCGGCGGCCAGGCGGGTGCGGCGCGCGTCTTCCAATTCGAACAGGCTGGCCAGCCCGTTCTTGTAGCGGTCTTCCACTGCGGTGTAGTTGACGCGGTAGCCGTCCAGCGCGGCCTGCGCGTCGGTGGCGCGCGCGCCGGTGGCGTCCAGGTTGACCAGCGCCTGTTCCACTTCGCTCACGGCCTGGCGCACGGCGGCGCGGTAGCTGGAGACGGCGGCGTCGTAGCGCGCGCTGGCCGCGTCGACGTTGGCGCGGCGCTTGCCGGCGTCGAAGATCGGCAGCGACATCGAGACCGGGCCGATGGTCCAGGTGTCGGTGCCGGTGTTGACGCCGCCGGCGCGGAAGTTGCCGTAGCCGATGGAGCCGGACAAGGCCAGGCGTGGATAGCGCTGCGCCTGCGCGCTGCCGACATCGGCGCTGGCGGCGGTCACTTCGCGTTCGGCGGTGAAGACGTCGGGCCGCTGGCTCAGTGTTTGCGCCGGCAGTTCGGCGATGGCGATGGACGGCGCGCTGGCCGCGGCGCCGGCGGCTGCCGCCGCGCCGTCGGCCAGCTTGCGGCGCAGCTCAGGCTCGGCGACGGCGGTCAGCGCCACCAACGCCTTGACGTTGACGTCGCAGGCGGCGCGTTGCGTGATGTAGCGGTTGCTGCCGTCGGCCGCGCTGGCGCGGGCCAATGCGAGATTGGCCGGCGACTGGAAGCCCGCCTTGGCGCTCAGCTCCGTCAGGCGCGCGGTGTCGGCGCGCGATGCGGCGTCCTGCTTTGCCACCGCCAGCAACTGCTCGCAGGCGCGCAGGCCGTAGTATTGGTTGGCCACTTCGGCCGCCACCGACACGCGGGCGTCGTGCCAGCCCGCGTGCGCGCTGTCCAGGCGCGCCTGGGCCGCGTCGCGCGCGGCGCGGTTGCCGCCGAACAGATCGATCTCCCACGACGCCTGCAAGGCCGCCTGCGAGGTGGTCCCCATCGGCAGCGACGATTGCTGGTTGGAGCGGTTGACGCTGGCCGTCGCGTCCAGCGACGGCGCCAGCGCGGCGCCGGCGGCCACGCGTTCGGCGCGCGATTGCGCGATGCGCGAGCCGGCCGTGGCGATGGTCGGGCTGACCGCCTGTGCCGATTCGATCAGCTGCACCAGCAGCGCGTCGGCCTGATGGCTCCACCACGTGGCCAGGTCGGCCTGGCTGCCGTTGTGCGGCAACGGCGCCTGCCATTGCTGCGGCGCTTGCGCGGCCACGTGCGGCGCGGGAGCCTGCGTGGCGCAGGCGCTCAGCGACGCGGCGACGGCCAGCGCCGCCACCCGTAGGAATATCTTCATGCTCATCCTTGTTGAAGTTTGGATTTCTCGGCGAGCACCAGGGCCTCGGCAAAGCCGACCAGGTACTTCGCCCACGTTTCTATCGCTTCTGGTCCGTCCAGCAGGTGCGGCGTGATCGAGGCGATGATGTCGCGTCCGACCATCATCTGCACCGCCATGCCGACCAGCGCATAGGCCAGCCGGTGCACATCGTCGGTCGGCTGCGCCACGCCCAGGTGACGGCACAACGCCTCGACCAGCGCCAGGTGTTCCGGCTTGATGTTGTTGTCGATCTCCTGCTGCCACAGGCCGGTCGGCTCCAGCATCTCGCGGTAAAACAAGCGCAGCATCAGCTGCGCGTCGCCGCCCGCCGTCAGCGGCGCCAGCATCTGCCGGTAGTAGCCCTCCAGCGTTTGCAGCAGTGTGAAGTGCGGCTGCGCGAACTGCGCGATGTTGTCCGGCTCCGGCTGGCACATGAAGCTGAAGCAGGCCTGGTACAGCCCCGCCTTGTCGCCGAAGTAGTAGCTGATCGCGGCGACGTTGGCATTGGCCGCCTGCGCGATCTCGCGCGTCGACGTCTTGGAAAAGCCCTGCGCGGCGAACAGGCGCATGGCCGCCAGCAGCAACCGCTCGCGCGATTGCTCGCCGTCCGAACGTGGCTTGCGGCCGTCGTCGGCTGGCTGGCTGGTATCGATGGAAGTGTGTTTAGCGTTCATGGGCGGCATTACAACACATAAATTAAACAATTGATATAACTAAATCAGTTGTTTAATTTATTTATGAAGCAACGCTAACAGCCGCTTACAACCGATACATGGCAGTCGTTTGAGGAGCAACAATATTGCGTTATAAAGTAAATATATTTTTCGACAGGAGCGCCGCCATGAACTTCACCCGCTGGATCGCCGTGGCCGCCATGGCTGCCTCCGCGACCGCCGCCATCGCCGCCGAGCCGCTGACGCCCGAGCAGGCCGCCGCCCATGTGCTCAACCGCATCGCCTACGGCCCCAAGCCGGGCGACATCGAACGGGTGACGCAGATGGGCGTGCAGCGCTACATCGACGCGCAGCTCAACGCGGGCATGCCGCTGCCGCCGGCGCTGAGCGCGCGCCTGGCCGGCCTGGATGCGGCGCAGCAGCCGGCCGGCGTGGTGATGCAGCGCTTCCTGGAAGTGCGCGCCATGGCCAAGGACGAATCGGACGGCGACAAGGCCAAGCGCCGCGAGGTGGTCACCGCCATCGCGCAGCAGACGGCGGAGGCGCGCATCGCCCGCGCCGTCGACAGCCCGAACCAGCTGGAAGAGGTGATGGTCGATTTCTGGTTCAACCATTTCAACGTCTTCTCCGGCAAGGGCGTGGACCGTGCGCTGATCGCCAGTTATGAGCGCGACGCGATCCGCCCCTACGCGCTGGGGAACTTCCGCGACCTGCTGGGCGCCACCGCGCGCCATCCGGCCATGCTGTACTACCTGGATAACTGGGTCTCCACCGCCAACGGCTACGTCCCTCGCGGGAAGAAGCAGGGCGGCCAGAAAGCCAAGAGCAGCGGCCTGAATGAGAACTATGCGCGCGAGCTGATGGAGCTGCACACCATGGGCGTCGACAGCGGCTACACGCAGAAGGACGTCACCGAACTGGCGCGCATGCTGACCGGCTGGACCTACGACAACCGCGAGCTGGTGAAGCGCAACCGCACCTTCGCCTTCGACCCCGCGCGCCACGACCGCGACGACAAGGTCTGGCTGGGCCGCCGCATCAAGTCCGGCGGGCAGGAGGAGGGCGAGTACGCATTGGACGTGCTGGCGATGCTGCCGGCCACCGCGCATCACCTGAGCTTCCAGCTGGCGCAGTACTTCGTGCAGGACCAACCGCCGCCGGCGCTGGTGGACCGCATGGCCAAGACCTACATCGACAGCAAGGGCGACATCCGCAGTGTGCTGCGGACCTTGTTCGCCAGCGCCGAGTTCATGGCGCCGGAAGCGGTGGGCGCGAAGTTCAAGACGCCGTATCAATACGTGATCTCGGCCGCGCGCGCCAGCGACACGGCGCCGCAGGACATCAAGCAGACACTGGGCGTGTTGAACCGCCTCGGCATGCCGCTGTACGGCTGCCAGACGCCTGACGGCTACAAGAACACGCAGGATGCGTGGCTCAATCCCGATGCGCTGAGCCGGCGCATCGCCTTCGCCACGCAGCTGTCGCCGGCGCTGGACGCGCAAGCCTTGCAGGCCACGCTGGCCGGCTCGATCTCGCCGAAGACGCAGAGCGCCATCGCCGGCAGCCCGCCGCCGCTGCGCGCGGCCATGCTGCTCGGCAGTCCCGATTTCATGCAGCGCTAATCACCAGACGGAGAACACCATGCAACGCAGAGACTTCCTCAACGCGCTGGCCGCCGGCGCCGGCCTGATGATACCGCTGGGCCGCTACGCCTGGGCCGCGACCGCAGCCACGCCGAACACCGACGCCACCAGCCGCAAGCTGATCGTCATCATGCTTCGCGGCGCGGTGGACGGCTTGAACGTGGTGGCGCCGGTGGCCGACGCCAACTATGCGCGCCTGCGTCCGACCATCGCGCTGGGCCGGCCGGGCGAGGACAACGGCGCCTTGAACCTGGACGGCTACTTCGGCCTGCATCCGGCGCTGGCGCCGCTGCTGCCCTTGTGGGAGCAGAAGAAGCTGGCCTTCATCCACGCCAGCGGCTCGCCGGACATCACCCGCTCGCACTTCGACGCGCAGGACTACATGGAATCGGCCACGCCCGGCGTCAAGAGCACGGCGGACGGCTGGATGAACCGGCTGGTGGCGACGCTGCCCGGCACCACCACGCCGACGCGCGCGCTGAGCATCGGCCCGACCATGCCGCGCATCCTGTCGGGCCATGCGGCGGCGGTCAACCTGGCCAACGGCGCGGCCGGCACCAAGGCCAATGTGCTGGACCGGCCGGCGGTGGGCAAGGCCTTCGACCAGCTGTACGCGGACAACGCGCGCTTCGGCGCCGCCTACCAGCAGGGCCAGGACGCGCACCGGGAAGTGATGGACGCGGCGGCCGGCAAGATGGCCGGCGGCGGCATGGGCGGCGCGATGTCGGCCGAGATGCAGGCCGCGAACGGCGGCGCGCCTTTGCCGAACGGCTTCCCCGACGATGCGGCGCGGCTGGCGGCGCTGATGCGCAACGACCCGAACATCCAATTGGCCTTCGTGGCCTTGGGCGGATGGGACACGCACGCCAGCCAGGGTTCGGCGCGCGGCCAGCTGGCCAACCGCCTGCAGCCGCTGGGGCAGGGCCTGGCGGTGCTGGCGCAGCGGCTCGGGCCACTGTTCGACCAGACCACCATCGTGGTGATGTCGGAGTTCGGCCGCACCGCGCGCGAGAACGGCAACGGCGGCACGGATCATGGACATGGCAATGCGATGTGGGTGTTGGGCGGCGGCGTCAAGGGCGGCAAGGTGCTGGGCGACTGGCGCGGCGTCGGCGACGCCGAGTTGAACGAAGGGCGCGACCTGCCGGTGACGACCGACTTCCGCACCGTGCTGGCCACCATCGCCGAGCGCCATCTGCGCCTGGGCGACAAGCAGCTGGTGCAGGTGTTCCCGTCGCTGCCGCGCGCCGGGCGGCTCGATCTCGTCTGACAAAAAAAATGCCCGCTACCTTGACGGGGCGGGCTTAATTCCAATGTTCAGCGAACGGTTGGAGGAGACAGTTCCAACTATATGCCGATTTATGTTGCGGTGCAATACCGTAGAACTACGGTGTCCAAGTTTCTACAGTATAAAAAAGCCAAGCTTGCTCACGCGCCGCGCAGCGGCAGCGCCAGCGTGAAGGTGCTGCCCTGACCGAAATCGCTCTTGAAGAACAGCGAGCCGCCGATCAGGTTGGCCAGGTTCTGGCACAGGTACAGCCCCAGGCCCGCACCCTCCGCGTGCCGCGTCGAGGTGGAATCCAGCTGCGAGAAGGCTTGGAACAACTTGGCCTGGTCTTCCTCGCGGATGCCGGCGCCGCTGTCGGCCACCGAGAATTCGACGATGTCGTGGCCATCGCCCGGCCGCTTCGACAGCGTCACCCGCACCTGGCCCGATTCGGTGAACTTGATCGCGTTGTTGGCCAGGTTGAGCAGGATCTGCGTCAGCGCGCGGCGGTCGGTCTGCAGCACGATGGCGTCGGCCGCCAGCTCCACCTCCAGCCCCAGTCCCTTTTGCAGCGCCAGCGGCCGCAGGGTGTCCACCACGTCGTTGACCAGGTGCTGGCACTGCACCGTCTCCAGCTCCAGCGTGACCTTGCCCGCCTCGATCTTGGCCACGTCCAGGATGTCGTTGATCAGCGAGAGCAGATGGCGCGCGCTGGTGCGGATGGTGTTGAGCTGCTTGTCCTGCTCGTTCGTCAGCGGACCGGGAAGCTTCATCAGCAGCGCGCCGGTGAAGCCGATGATGGCGTTGAGCGGCGTGCGCAGCTCGTGCGACATGTTGGCGATGAAGGCCGACTTCATGCGGCTCGCCTCGGCCAGTTCCAGGTTCTTGAGCGCGATCTCGCGGTTGATGGTTTCCAGTTCGCCAGCGTGGTGCGCCAGCCGCATATTCAGCTCGATCACCTGGCGCTCGCGCGCCTGCAGCTCGCTGTTGACCTGCACCGCCTGCTCGTAGGTGGAGATCAGCAGGTCGAGGATCTGCTGCCGCTCGGCGTTGATGAAGTGCTTCTGGTCGCCCAGGTACAGGGCGATGCCGATCTCCATGTTCTGGTTCCTGCGCAGCCTCTGGTTCATCAGCATGTGGCCGATGCGGTTGAGCAGGTAGTCCTCGGCGTAGGGCTTGCGGATGAAATTGTCGGCGCCGCATTCGATGCCGCGGATGATGTCCTTCGGGTCCATCAGCGAGGTCACCAGGATCACCGGGATGTCGCGCAGATCGGGGTCGGTCTTGATGGCGCGGCACAGCGTGTAGCCGTCCATCTCGGGCATCACGATATCGGACAGCACCAGGTCCGGCTTGCGCTCGCGGATCGCCTCCAGCGCCAGCTGTCCGTTGCCGGCCACCCGCGCGCCGTACCGCATCGACTGGATCAGCCGCCGCAGACGCTCGGCCTGGGTCGGGCTGTCTTCAACGATGAGGATCTCGATTTCGTCGGGCTGGATTTCGTAGCTGGTGTCCACGGACGACCCTCCTGATTGCGTATTTGGCTGGTGTGACTATATCGGATTTAGCCCGTCAGGGGGCGTTTTCCTGCCCCTGGAAGCCGCCCGCGCGCCAGGTCAGCACCAGCGTGTCGCGGTGGCCGTGGTCCGCCAGCGGCTGGATCGGCGTCGATTCGTGGATCACCGCGGCGTCGTCCAGCAGCAGCATGGTCCACGGCTCGGTCATCGTAAAGCGCTTGCCGTTCGGGCCGTCGGCTTCAAAGATGCGAGTCTCGCCGCCCTTGATCCCCTCGCGCCCGACCAGCAGCACCGCGACGAAATCGCCGCGGGCGGGGTGCGCGCCTTCCGGCGTCGGCCGGCCGATGCCGTCGGTGGTGTCGATGCGGAACTGGTGCGCCTCAACATACCACGGCGCGCTGCTGCGCCGCGCCGCGCTGCACAAGCGGCCGATGCCGCGCACCAGCGCCTGCCACGCCGGCTGCGCCACGGTGGCCGGCAGGATCGGCTCGAACAGGCGGTTCATGCCGCCGTGCAGGGCGTTGTATTCGAGCGGCTGCCAGTGCGCGCGGTGCGGCGACTGCGTCAGCTCGGCGCCGTCCTGCACGAAGCACGAGTGGCGCCGGCGCCGGTAACGGCCGCCGTCCTTGAGGTAGTTGTCCAGCTCCAGCGCGTCCCAGCTGGGCGCCAGCGCGTTCAGCTCGGCCAGCGTCACGCCGGCCAGCGCCGCCACGTCCTGCGGCGGCATGACCGCGTAGCCGTCCTTGCGCAGCGCCTCGGCCACATGGAGGGGATGGGTGTAGATCGGGTTCGAGGTCGTCATCGGCGCGCTCAGCTCGCGGACATCAGGCTGGTACGCAGCGCGTCGAGCTGCTGCTTCATGCCGACCACTTCGTCCAGCGTGCAGCGGGTCGCTTGCAGGATGGACGGCGGCAGCTTGGCCGCCTCGTGGCGCAGCGCGTCGCCGTGCGGCGTGAGCGAGATGATGACCTGGCGCTCGTCGTTGGCGGCGCGGGTGCGGGTGAGCAGCTCGGCCTGTTCCATGCGCTTGAGCAGCGGCGTCAGCGTGGCCGAGTCGAGGAACAGGCGCTCGCCCACCTCCGACACGGTCAGCTCGTTTTTCTCCCACAGCACCATCATCACCAGGTACTGCGAATAGGTGAGGCCGAGGCCGCGCAACAGTTTGCGGTACAGCTTGCTCATCGCGAGCGAAGTCGAGTACAGCGCAAAGCATAGCTGGCCGTCCAGCTGGGGCACGGCGGAAGGGGCGGTTGGGGGCGTTTTGGTATCCATGACCACAGTATAGGTAGTGCACTATACAATTGCAAGCTAACCGAGAAAAATGTTTTGCAGGCAAAATGCCTCGGTTATGATGCTATCGACAGAGACCAATATCGGGAGTAGGGGCGGATGAATATCAAAAAGGCCATCGTGCTCGTCGCCGACGAGGCGGCGGACAACCTGATCCTGATGCATGGCCTGCTGCAGGACCAGTACGAGGTCAGGCTGGCCAACAGCGGCCGCGCCGCGCTGGACATCATGCAGCAGGTGCCGCGCCCGCACCTGGCGGTGCTGGACGCCGCGCTGCCCGAAGTGGACGGCTACAGCGTGTGCCAGCAGCTCAAGTCCAGCCCCGACACGGCCGACATCCCTGTCATTTTTCTGCAACGTCACGCCGACGAGGCGCGCGCCTTCCGCGCCGGCGGCGCCGACGTGGTCCACAAGCCGATCGTCGCCGACGTGCTGCGCGCGCGGGTCGACACCCATCTGCAACTGCGCCACTCGCGCGAGCTGCTCAAGCAGCAGCGCAACCTGCTGGAGCACGTGGTCGAGGAAGTCACGGCGGAGCTGAGCCAGATGCTCGACGCGATGATCTGGGCCCTGGCCTCGCTGGCCGAGACGCGCGAATACGAAACCGCCAACCACCTGCGCCGCGTGCAGCACTACGTGGCCGCGCTGGGCCGCCAGCTGCAATCGCACAAGCGCTTCAGCGAGGAGCTGAGCGAGGCCAATATCAAGTCGCTGTTCAAGGCCGCGCCGCTGCACGACATCGGCAAGGTGTCGATCCCGGACGCCATCCTGCTCAAGCCGGACCGCCTGACCGACGAGGAGTTCGCCGTGATGAAGCTGCACACCGTGTACGGGCGCGACGCCATCGTCAACGTCGAGAACCACCTGGGCTACACCAACACCTTCCTGCGCTATGCGCGCGAGATCGCCTACTCGCACCAGGAGAAGTACGACGGCTCCGGCTATCCGCAAGGCCTGGCGGGCGACGCCATCCCGATGTCGGCGCGGCTGATGGCGGTGGCCGACGTTTACGACGCGCTGATCTCCAAGCGCGTCTACAAGCCGGCCTTCACCCACGAGACGGCGATGGAGATGATACGGCAGGGCAGCGGCGAGCATTTCGATCCCGACGTGGTCGACGCCATGCTGACTATCGAAGAGGAATTCATGGCCATCGCAGAGCGTTACAGCGACCATCCGGCCAGCGGCGCGGCGACGCCGCACATCGCGGCCTAGACGCCGCCCCGATGCCATGCGATCGCGCGGCTACCTGGCGTTCATCGTAGGTATCTGCGTCACCGCCGCGACCTGCGGCTTCGTGGCCATGACGCAGCGCCAGCAGGTGCAGGCGAACTTCCAGCGCGACGTCGACAAGGTGGCGCACGACACCGAGGTGCGGCTGCAAACCTACTTCGACGTGCTGCTGGCCATCAAGGGCATGTACGCGCTGGAGCAGGACATCGACCGCCTGCGCTTCCACCGCTTCGTGGCGGAGCTCAAGCTTGATCGCCGTTATCCCGGCTTCCAGGCGATCCAGTTCGTGCGCGCCGTGCCGCAGGCGCGGCTGGCGCCGTTCGTCGCCGCCGTCAAGGGCGACACCTCGATCGAGGCCGGCGGCTATCCCGGCTTCCTGGTCCACCCGGCCAATCTGCGCGACCCGCATTTCATCATCGAATACACCGAGCCGCTGAAGGGCAACGAGAACGCCTTCGGCCTGGACCTGTCGGCGCTGCCGCCGCATTTGAAGGCGCTGGAGCTGGGCCGCGACACCGGCGAGATCGTCGCCACCGAGCGCATCACGCTGGTGCAGGACGCCACCGGCGAACCGGGTTTCGTGGCGCGCGCGCCGGTCTACCGCGGCGGCCCGCCCCAGCGGACGGTCGAACAGCGGCGGGACGCGCTGGTGGGCTTCGTCGCCATCGTGTTCCGCGTCGGCACGCTGATGCGCGAGGTGATCGACGCGCCGCTGCTGGAGCATCTGCACGTGCGTATCGACGACGACGGCTATTTCGACGCGAAGGCGGCGCCGGCGTCCAGCGCCGACACGCTGCTCTACAACAGCGCCGGCACGTCCGGCATGCGCCCGCCGCGCGGCGAGCCGCTGGACGGCCTGGTGTCGCAGAAAGCGCTGATGGTCGGCCAGCGCCGCTGGCTGATGCGCTTCGAAGGCTACGGCGGCGGGCGGTACGGCCGCTCGCCGCTGCCGGTGCTGCTGATCGGCGTGGCGGGCTTCATCATCAGCGCGCTGATCGCGGCGCTGCTGGTGTCGACCCGGCGCGTGGTCGACGCCAAGCACGGGCTGGAATACAGCCTGGCCGAACTGGAACGGCAGAAGGCCAACGTGGAGCAGGCGCGCAGCGACCTGGCGGTGGTGGTGGAAACGCTGAAGCAGGCGCAGACCAACCTGCTGACGTCGGAGAAGATGGCGTCGCTGGGCGCGCTGGTGGCCGGCGTGGCGCACGAGCTCAATACGCCGATCGGCAACAGCCTGCTGACCGCCAGCGCGCTGAGCGACATGGTGCGCGATTTCGAACGGCGCCTGGTGGCGGAGGGCGGCCTGAAACGCTCGGTGCTGGAGGCGCACCTGCACGACGCCCGCAAGGCCTGCGACATCATGAATAGCTCATTGACGCGGGCGGCCGATTTGATCACATCTTTCAAGCAGGTGGCGGTGGACCAGGCCAGCGGCCAGCGGCGCCGCTTCCAGCTCGACGAGGTGGTGCACGACACGCTGGCCACCTACGCGGCGCAGCTGCGGCGCAACGGCTGCGAGGTGCGCGTCGACGTGCCGCCGGGACTGGAGTTCGATTCCTATCCGGGCAGCTTGAGCCAGGTGCTGAGCAATTTGATCGGTAACGCGCTGCTGCACGGCTTCGACGGCCGCGGGCACGGCGCCATCGCGGTCGAGGCGCGCCGCGAAGGCGCGGACACGGTGAAGCTGACCTTCTCCGACAACGGCGCCGGCATGACGGCCGGCACGCTGCACAAGGTCTTCGATCCCTTCTTCACCACCAAGCTGGGTCAGGGTGGCTCGGGGCTGGGGATGAATATCGTTTATAACATTGTCACCGGCGTGCTGCGCGGGACCATACGGGTCGATTCCTCGCCCGGCGCCGGCACCACCGTCACGCTGATGCTGCCGATGCGGGCGCCGCAGGAGGCGCCGCCCGAGTCTCAGGAAGCGTAGCGGGCGCGCAGCAGCTCCAGCATCGCCACGTTCAGCTCCCACGCGTTCGACACTTCCTTCTGCGTGTAGGGCAGCGTTTGCGTGTACGGCACCGGGCCGAATTCCGGCGTCAGCGTCATGCGCTGCGCGCCCGCCGCGCGGCGCAGCCGTATCACCTCGTCCCACCACGCCAGGTGCGCCTGCAGCGCGGCCTGCGCTTCCGGCGCGCGGAAGTCGGCCACCTGCGGCCCCTGCGCATGGCCGACGCGCGCGTGGATGTGGCGCACGTGCGGCAGCGTCGCCGCCAGCGTGTGCGGCTGGTCCTCCAGCAGCGATTCGCAGGCGCAGCACCAGTGCGACAGGTCGGCGGTCAGCTCCAGCTCCGGCATCCGCTCCAGGTAGGGCAGCAGCAGCATCGGATGGCCGCTGAAGCGGCTGCGGTGGATCTCGTGCACGATGGGCACGCCGTGCTGGCGCGAGATGGCGGCCGCCAGCTCCAGCAGCTCGCGGTTCTGGGCCGGCGTGAAGTAGTCCTTGCCGGTGTGCGAGTTCACGTGCAGCGGCCTGGCGGCGCAGGCGTTGTGCAGCAGCTCGGCCAGCGCGGCGCGGTGCGGCTCGAAGGTCGGATGGAACACCGTCTCCCATTGGGCGGCGATCAGTCCCAGGCCGGCGGCGGCGATGCGGCCGGTCCAGTCCTCGCGGGCGGCGGCGTCCAGCGGCAGCGACATCTCGATGCCATCGAAGCCGGCCTGCTTGACGCGGTCGATGAAAACCTGCGGCGCCAGTTCGTTGTTGCCCCAGTGGGCGGCGAAAAACTGCACCCGCATTACAGGAAGCCCCGCACCGGGAAGGCGGCGTCGCGCTGGATCCAGTTCTGCGGCGAGTATTCGGTGGCGGCGTCGGTCACGTGCAGCGTGTAGGCGTGGCGCGAGACGGCCGAGCGGTTCGGCGCGCTGTAGTGCGGCAGCAGGCCGTGGAAGCATACCAGGCTGCCGGCCTTGCATTCGAGCGGCACGGCGGTGCTGTCGTCGGGCCACGGCATGTCGCTCAGCTTCTCCATGCGTACCTCGTCGCCGTTGCGCAGGAAGCGCTCGCGCATCGGGCCGCGGTGGCCGCCCGGCTCGGCCCACATGCAGCCGTTCTGCAGGGTGGCGTCTTCCAGCGCGAACCAGAAGGTGGTCACGCTGATTGGGTTGGTGTCGAAGTAGGTGGCGTCCTGGTGCCAGCGCACCTCGCCGCCGATGCCGGGCTGCTTGAAGATGTACATCGACTGCCACACCTGCGCCTGCGACAGGCCCAGGTCGCGCGCCACGGCGGGCAGCCGCACGTCGGTGGAGAAGGCGCGGAACACCGGGTCCAGGTCGTGCATGGCGTGGCCGATCTTGTTGATCGACAGCGACTTGTCCTGTTTCAGCTGGCCGTCCGGGCCGAACGCCTCTTCCTCGAAGAAGCAGCGCACTGTGTTGTCGGAGCCGAGGAAGTAGTCGTCGTTGGTCTTTTCCTGTTCGACGGTGCTGAAGATGCCGGATTTGGCGCTGGGGTCGAAATCGTTGACAATCTGCGCGGCGCGTGCGCGCAGCGCGGCGATCTCCTGCGGCGTCTTGAAGTTGGGCAGGACGATGTAGCCGTCGCGTTGATATTGTTGTTTCTGTGCGTCTGTCAGCATGGCGGGCTCCGAGGTGCGGGAAGGGATAACGCATTGTAGGGCGCGCACCGGAGCGGGACAATCCGTAAAAGGTTGACACATTGTCTCCGGAATGAAGACAATGTGATATGGATCAATTACGCGCAATGGAGATTTTCATCGAGGTGGCGCGGCAGCGCAGCTTCAGCGAGGCGGGCCGCCGCCTGGGGCTGACGCGCGCCATGGTCAGCAAGCATATCCTGCAGCTGGAGGACAAGCTGCAGGCGCGCCTGCTGCACCGCTCGACCCGCGAGGTGAGCCTGACCGACGCCGGCCAGGCCTATCTGGCGCCGTGCATCGCGACGGTGGAGCAGTCGCAGGAGGCGGCGCGGGCGCTGAGCCAGGCCACCCAGGCCGGCGCCGAACTGGCGGGACCCTTGCGGATACAGGCGCCGTCCAGTTTCGGCAGCGAATGGCTGGCCGACGCGGTGGCGCGCTTCAGCGTGCCGCATCCGCAGCTGGCGCCGATGCTGTATGTGGACGACGCGCTGCTCGATCCGATCGAGCATGGCTTCGATTTGACGGTGCGGGTGGGCGGCATCCCCGACGTGCATGCGCTGGCGATGCGGCAGCTGGCGCCGTGCCGGGGCGTGTTGTGCGCGTCGCCGGCCTACCTGGCGCGCCACGGCGTGCCGCAGGCGCCGCAGGATCTGCACCAGCACCGCTGCCTGCACTTCAGCCACCTGACTGACGGCACGCAATGGCACTTCACGCGCGGCGCGGAGCGGCAGACGGTGCGGGTGCAGGCGGCGTTCACGGCCAACAATGGCGTGGTGCTGCAACGCGCCGCGCAGCGCGGGCTGGGCATCGTCTACAACACCACCTTCCTGGCGTGGCGCGCGCTGATCGAGGGCACGCTGGTGCCGGTGCTGGCCGACTGGGAGCTGCCGCTCAACCATCTGAGCGCGCTGTATCCGGCCAGCCGGCAGCCGTCGGCCAAGGTGCGGGCGCTGATCGATTTCCTGGTGGCCGAATACCAGCCGGTGCCGCCGTGGGACCGCGAGCTGCGCTCCCACGGCCTGCTGGCCTAGCGGCCGGTCAGGCGGGCGTAGGCCGCTTGCACGGGCGAGCTGTAGAGGTTGGCGAACTGCGCCCACAGCAGCATCGCCTGGCCGCTCTGGTCCAGCGACAGCGCGGGTTGGCCCATCGCCGAGGTGCCGGAGGCGAGCGACACCGGCGCATCCCATTTGCCGGCCGCGGCGTTGAAGCGCATGGTCACCATCGAATAGACGCCGCCGTCGTAGTTCACCCACGAGGTGACCGCGTTGCCGGCCGGGTCGAACGCCAGCGGCATGATGGAGCTGGTGTAGCTGGAGATGTTGGGCAGCGCGGTCCAGGTCCCGGTCGAGCGCTGATAGCGCCGGCTGTTGATGTTGAAGGTCGAGGGGACGGTGTAGGTCGGCCACACCAGCAGCGCGTTGCCGGCGGCGTCGACCGCCAGCGTGGCCGCGCTGTAGGCCGTGTCCATCAGCTCGGGCTGGCCCCAGCTGTTGCTGGCGCCGGTGTAGCGGATGACGTGCAGGGAGGTGGGGCGTTGCGGCGTCGGCAGGCTGATGGTCGCCAGCGCGTCGCCGGCGGCATCGAAGGCGAGCTGCTGGACGCTTGAACCGCCGGCGGCGTTCGGCGTGACCAGGCTGTTCGGACCCCAGCCGCGGGCGCGGGCGTCGTAGCGCGCGGCGTAGGCCTGGTCGGCGCCGCCGTTCGGGGCGGCCTGCGACCACACCACCATGGCGTTGCCGGCGGCGTCGATGGCGGCGATCGGGAAGTCGGTGTCCGCCGGGCTGTCCTGCAGCGAACGGGCCGGCGTCCATTGCAGGCTGGCCGCGTCGAAGCGGGCGATATCGATGGTGGCCTGGCTGACCACGGTGCTGTGGTACTGCTTCCAGGCGACGATGATGTCGCCGGTGCGGCCGATGGCGACGGTCGCCCCGGAGTAGTGCGACGAATATTCGCCCGGCCGTGACACGATCGCCGGCGCCGACCAGCGGCCGTTGGCGGCGTTGTAGCGCGCGGCCTTGATCGCGTACTTGCCGTTGTCCAGCTGCTCCTCCCACACCGCGCAGGCGTTGCCGGCGTCGTCGGCGCGCAGCACCGGCGATTCGCCGCGTTGTTCGGTGCCCTGGATGGAGGCGGTCGTGCCCCAGCTCTGGGTGGCGGCGGTGTAGCGGGTCGCGGTCACCTGCGAGGCGCCGTTGGCGCCCACCTCGGTCCAGACCGCCACGACATCGCCGTTGCGCGCGCCGGCGGTCTGCAGGTTGCCCATGGCCGGCTTGCTGACCGGGGACTTGACCATGGCGCTCCAGGTCGGCATGCGGGTGTCGAAGCCGGTGCTGTAGGGCGCGGCCAGCACGCCGCCGGCGGTGGCGCGCAGCGTGGTGGCGGCGCTGAGCTGGTAGTGGCTGCCCCAGACCAGCGGCTGCGTCGGCGTCAGCGTGACGGTGTTGCCGTTCAGCGCCAGGCCGCTGTTGACGGCGCCGATGGGGCTGCTCAGCGTGACCGCCGCGACGCTCACCGTGGTCGCGTCCAGCGCCTGGTTGAACATCAGGCTGGGCGTGGCGTCGGTGCCGCTGGCGCCACCCGGCGCCGGGATGGACGCGCCGACCGCCAATGGCGTCGCCGGCACCGGCGTGGGGGCCGGCGCTGGCGTGGAGGCGGGAGTGGAACCGGAGCCGCCGCCGCAGGCGCTGAGCAGCAGGGCGACGGTGGACAGAAGGGGGACGGATGAATGGCGCAAAATAATTCTTTCTAAGAATGATTTCCTGAAAGAATTATTATAATCTATTAAACTTTTATCCGGTTTGTTGGGTGGCGTCGAGCCGCCAGGCGCCGTCCTGGTAGACCCGCTCGTCGTCCAGGTAGACCGCCTCGGTCACGGCGAACACGTCGACGTGGTAGCGCGCGTCCTTGCGCTTGAACTGCGGCTTGGCGTACACGCCGTGCTTGGCGCCCAGCGACAGGTGGATGCCGCACATGCGCTCGTAGGTGCCGATGTCGTCGACCATGCGCTCGCGCGAGAAGGCGCGGTTCATGCCGAAGCCCAGCTCGCGCAGCCACACCTCGCCCTCGTGCGCGCGGATGATGGCCAGCATGTTGTCGAACTCCGGCGTGGCGTTCTCGGCGCCCACCACGCGGCCCTTCTCGACGATCAGCGTGACCGGCGTGGCCGGCTGGTTGACCAGGAAGTTGGTGTCGCCGAACACGAAGATCCGCACCCGGCCGTTGACCGCCTCCAGGTCGCGCGCCTCGGTGAACACCTCGCCCAGCGGGAACTGGCCGCCGACGTTGTTCATGCCGCTGTAGTCGCCGATGTTGAGCTTGGCCGATTCGAACGGCGAGCCGAACACCAGCCGCGCGCCGTCGCCGCTGTCGACCACGCCGTGCCGCGCGCGGTCGATGCGCGCCTTGAGCGCGTGGCCGACGCCGCGGTAGTAGGCCGGGTCGTAGGCCAGCGAGGCGATGTAGTGCAGGCCCTGCTCGCCGGGCATGCGCGACAGGTGAACGTGCTCGATCACCTTCAGGCCGCGCTTGAACAGCTCGATGCGGATGCGGAACGCCTCCAGCCGGAAGCTGGTCGACTGGATCAGTACCACCAGGTCGCCGGCCCGCAGGCGGGCGAAGGCGGCCAGCACCTGCTCGGGCGTGGTGCCGTCGAAGTCGACGAACGCGGCGTCCGGCACCACGCGGCGGTAGGCTTCGGTCAGCGCGCGGTTGAGGTCGGTGCGGGTGTCGTGCACGATCAGCGCGGCGTGCGGGGCGGCGTGGCCGATCGCCACGGCCAGCGTGTCGCGCACGTTGCGCTCGGCGGTGTCGACCGCGTGTTCGGGAATGGCGCCGAAGCGGGAGCCGGCGGGGAGGGTGGACATCATGGCGTGGCGGTCAAAAAGGATCAGCCCGCATTATACGGGCTCGGCAGGGCCGATTACCCGCCACGCCACGCCCGCGCGGTTTCTCCTTGTATTGGGCAGGGGCGCGATATAGAATCACAAATATAGCCTAGCAGCAACTCCGGCGACGACAACAGGAAGCGTGATGAGCGTAATAATGGGACAGGATTTGCCGCTGGAGCGACCGGACACCACCGGCCGCGCGGCGTTGTTCGTGCCGACCGCGAACATCAAGGACGACGTGCTGGAGACGGTGCGCAAGGGGGCGGCGATCGTCGGCTTCGGCAACCACGACCGCACGCTGACCATCTACTACGAGAGCAACCGCTTCAACGAACCCAACCTGGCCAAATGGGAGCAGAAGGCGCGCAAGGCCTTCGACCGCCTGGCCGAGAACCTGCCGACCGTGTCCAAGATGGTCAGCAAGCCGGAGAATTTCGAGCAGGTCGGCTACATCAGCAGCAAGGGCATCTTGATCCGCCGCATGGAAAAACTGATGAAGTGGCTGGAGGCGTCCGACGCGCTCGACGGAGCGCCGGAATCGGAGAACATCGTCTTCACGCCGCCGCCCCCGCCCAAGAAGATCACCTGAACCACGCCGTCGCGGCGCCCACGCACTGAGGAGATTGACGATGAAGCATCTGTTCCAGTTGTTATTGGCCGCCGCACTGACCCTGGGCCTGACCGGCGCCGCCTCGGCGCAGGACGCGCCCAGGCGCGGCACCGCCGACGAGGCGGTGGCGATGGTCAAGCGCGCCGGCGACTACCTGCAAAAGAACGGCAAGGACAAGGCGGTGGCCGCGTTCAACGATCCCAAGGGCGAGTTCATCCAGGGCGACCTGTACGTGTTCATGTTCGACAAGGCCGGCGTGGCGCTGGCGCACGGCCAGAACGCCAAGATGGTCAACAAGAACCTGATGGAGCTGAGCGCCGGCGGCGTCTATCCGATCAAGGAATTCCTCAAGATCGCGGCCAGCCCGGCCGGCAAGGGCTGGGTCAAGTACATGTGGCCCAACTCGATCAGCAAGAACCTCGAAGAGAAAAACACCTACGTCGAAAAAGTCGGCGACTACGTCATCGGCGTGGGCATCTACAAATAAGGCCATCAGCGGCGCGCCGTTGCGGCGCCGGGCGTTGTATGCTGTCGGGAATGTTTGATTCCTTGAGGAGATGGCGATGACGGCGATGACAACGGTGCGCGGCGCGGCCGCCGCGATGGTGGTGCTGGCGCTGCTGGGCGGCTGCCAGAAGAAGGATGAATCGGCCCCAGGCCCGGCCGAGACGGCCGGCCGCAAGCTCGACCAGGCCACCGACAAGGCCGGCCGCCAGCTGACCGAGGCCGCGCAGCAGGCCAACCAGCAGATCACCGACGCCGCCAAGGAAACCAGCCAGCAGATCGACAAGGCCACCGAGGCCGCCGGCGAAAAACTCAACCAGGCCACCGAGCAGGCCGGCAAGAAGCTGGAACAGGCCGGTGAAAAAATGCAGGAGAAAGCCCGCGAACGCGAGGCCAGCGCGCCGGCCAAGTAAGCCGCGTCACCGGCCGGTGTTGACCTGCCTGGACGGCGCCGCGTCGCCGGCGTCCGGCGGCTGCGGGGCGGGCGCCCCGCCATCGACCACGGTCAGCTCGAGCAGGCCGTCGCGCCACGCGCGCTCCAGATCCCGTTCGATGGCCGCCAGCGCGGCGGCGCCGACATGCTCCAGGGCCGGCACGCCGTAGGCGCGGTTGCGGCCGTTTTTCTTGGCCAGGTACAGCGCCATGTCGGCCAGGTTGAGCACGCGCTCCCACGCCAGCGGCACGCCGCCCGGCGCCAGCGGGAACGGGACGAAGCCGACCGACACGTGGACCGCGATGTCCCGCCCCTGGTGGACCACGGCGTGCGTCGACACGCCCCGCAGGATGCGCAGCGCCACCTCGTCGACGCGCCCGCGCGGGACGGCCGGCAGGAAGGCCAGGAATTCCTCGCCGCCCCAGCGCACGATCAGGTCGGTTTCGCGCAGCGTCACGCGCAGGGTCTCGGCCACCGCCTTCAGCACGGCGTCGCCGGCGGCGTGGCCGTGGCGGTCGTTGATGTGCTTGAAGTGGTCGATGTCGAGCAGGAACAGCGCGCCGACCACGTCGTCGCCGTGCGGCGCGCGGTAGCGGTCCATGGTCGGGAAGCGGCGGCGACGGCTGCGGCCAGCCCCGTCAGCGGATCGCGCGTGGACAGCGCCTTGAGCGTCTGGTTCTTCGCCTCCAGCTGCCCGTTGGCCTGGCGCACCCTGCGGTACAGCAGCCCGCCCGCCACCGACGCCAGGCCGAACACGATGGCCAGCAGCCACCACAGGCGCTGCGCCAGGCGGCGGTTGTCGAGCTCGACGTCCTTGATGCGGTTCTCGCGGCTGAGCAGCTCGATCTGGCGCTGCTTCTGGTCGGCCGCGTACCATTCCTGCAGCTCCAGCACGGCCTGCCGCCGCTTGGCCTGGAACAGTTCGTTGGAGATGGCGCGCTCGCGGTGATAGGCCTGGATCGCGCCGGTCATGTCGCCGGCGTCTTCCAGCGCCTGCCCGTACTCCAGCAGCAGGCTTTGCAGGTCGGGCTTGCTCTGGGTCTGCTCGAACCAGGCCAGGCTGGCCTCGAAGTGTTTTTTGCCTTCGGCGATGCGCCCCATGCCAAGGTAGGCCTGGCCCAGGTTGGAGTGCGCGGCCGCGTCGCTGCCGGTGAAGTTGAGTCCGTTGGCCGCCCGCAGCGCCTCCGCCGCGTACTGCGCCGCGCGCGGGTAGTCGTGCGCCTTCAGGTAGCTGTCGGCCACGTTGTTCAGCGTGGAGGGCAGCATGTAGCGCGCGCCCAGCTTGCGCTCCAGCGCCAGGCATTCGAGCAGCGCGCGCCGCGCGCGTTCGGGCCGGCCAAAGCTGACGTTGACGATGTACTCGCTGGTCTTGAGCAGCACCATCTGCAGCGGCAGGCGCTGTTGTTCCGCCAGCGCCGTCAGCTCGGCCAGCGTGGCGTAGGCCTTGGCGCGGTCCTTGGTCTGGATGTGCAGGCGGGTCAGCGCCCTGAGCGCGTGGAACAGCGGCATCGGATCGCCCTCCAGCGTGCGCGCGGCGTCGATCGCCGATTGCACCGTCGCCAGCGCGCCCGGGAAGTCGCCCAGTTCGGCGCGCGCGACGCCGGCCTCCAGCCCGGCCTCGGCCCGCAGCCGTTGGTCGCCGGTGCGCAGCGCCAGCTTTTCCGCCTCGAACACATACCGTTGCGCCGCCTGGTTGTCGTCGCGCGCGTACGCCGCCGCCTCCTGCGCCAGCAGGCCCTTGACGACGATGGCGTCGTCCTTCAGCGCGCGCCCGTAGGCGACGATCTGGTCGGCGGTGGCCGCCGCCGCGTCGTGCTGGTTCAGGCGCGCGCGGGCGCTGCTGATCTGGGCCAGCAGTTCCGCCTGGACGCGCGGCGGTTCGGCGCCGATCTCGGGCTGCAGCGCGAGCAGCCGCGCCAGCACCGTGTCCGGGAACATGCGGACCTGGTCGCGCAGTTCGATGAGGCGCTGCGCCGTCGCCGGCAGCGCCAGCGCGGGCGTTGGCGCCATCGCGCCACGCAGGCGGCCGCCAGCGCCGCGGGCCAGGCGCGCCTGCAGCGGCGGCGCGCGCCCGGCGTTGCGCCGCCGCCACCGTGCAAGCACCGCTTTCGCCGTGGTGCGTGCGGCACCGCGCCGCCGTCCTGCTTCGACGGCACCGGCGGCTGCGGTTCCGGCGCGCCGCCCAGCACCACGCTCAGGTCCACGAAGCCGGCGCGCCAGGCGCGCTCCAGGTCCTGTTCGATCGCTTCCATCGACGTCTCTTCGACGTTGCCGAAGCCGCGCACGCCGTAGGCGCGGTTGCGGCCGTGCGACTTGGCCAGGTACAGCGCCATGTCGACCAGGTTGACCGCGCGCTCCCACGGCAGCGGCACGCCGGCCGGCGCCAGCGGGAACGGCGCGAAGCCGATCGAGACGTTGACCGAGATGTCCTGGTCCTGGCAGCGGATGGTCTGCGCCGCGATGCCGTCCAGGATGCGGCGCGCGACGTCGTCGACGCCGTGGCGCGGGACCGCCGGCAGGAAGGCCAGGAACTCCTCGCCGCCCCAGCGCACGATCATGTCGGTCTCGCGCAGCACCACGCGCAGGTTCTCGGCGATCATCCTGAGCACGGCGTCGCCGGCGGCGTGGCCGTAGCTGTCGTTGACGTGCTTGAAGTGGTCGACGTCGAGCAGGAACAGCGCGCCGACGATGTCGTCGCCGTGCGCGCCGCCGCGGCCGGCGTCGCGCTGCTGGTCGGCCACGGCGCGCATGTAGTCCTGGAAGTGGCGGCGGTTGTACAGGGCGGTGAGCGGGTCCAGCGTGGATTGCGCCTTGAGCTCGATGTTCTTCACCTCCAGCCGGGCGTTGGCCTGGCGCACCTTGCGGTACAGCAGGCCGACCACGCCGGCCGCCAGCGCGAACGCCAGGGCCAGCAGCCACCACACGCGCTGCTGCAGGCGGCGGTTCTCCAGCTCCACGCCCTTGACCTGGTTTTCGCGCCGCAGCAGCTCGATCTGGCGCTGCTTCTTCTCGGTCTCGTACTTCTGCTGCAGTTCCCGCATGGAGGTGCGGCGCTGCTGCTCCTCCATCTCGTCCGACAGCTTGCGTTCGCGGTGATAGGCCTGCACCGCCGCCGCCATGTCGCCGGCCTGTTCCAGCGCCTGGCCGTATTCCATCAGCGCTTCCTGCAGGTCGGCGTTGCGGCCGATGTGGTCGAGCGCGGACAGCCCGGCCTCATAGGTCTTCTTGCCCTCGGCGACGCGCCCCTGGCCCAGATAGGCGTGGCCGAGGTTCATGCGCGCCTTCGCCGCGCCCAGCGCGGACTGGTTGGCGAGCGCCTCGCCCAAGGCCTCGGACGCGTGGTGCGCGGCGGCGGCGTAGTCCTGCTGCTGCAGGTAGAGGTTGGAGATGTTGACCTGGGTGGAGACCAGCAGGCGCCGCGCGCCCAGCTTGTGCAGCAGCTCCAGGTTGTCCAGCAGCGCCTGCAGCGCGCGCCGGGGCTGGCCGAAGCGGTGCGCCACCTCGTACTCCACCAGCCTGCTGTCGAACGACAGCGCCGGCGAGGGCCGCGCCGCGGTCGCCTTCTGCAGTTCGCCCAGCACGGCGTAGGCCTTGTCGCGCTCGCCGGTGCGGACCTGGAGATAGGCCAGCTGCTGCAGCGCGGCGGCCAGCAGCGACGGCTCGTCCTGCACCTGGCGCGCCAGCAGGACCGCCGCCTGCAGCTGGTCCTGCGCGGTCAGGAAATTTCCCTGGGCCGCGCTCAGCGTGCCGGCGGTCGTGGCGGCCTGCGCCTGCACGCTCTTGTTGCCGGCGGTGGCGGCCAGCCTCTCGGTCTGCAGCGCCAGCTGGTAGGCCTCGGCGGCCTTGCCGCTGCCGTTCAGCGCGATCGTCCTGGCCCGCATGCCCTGGGCGACGATGACGTCGTCATGTTGCGCGCGGCCGTAGGCGATCAGCTCGTCGGCCGTGGCCAGCGCCGCGTCGTGCCGGCGCAGGAACTCCTGGGCGGCGCTGATCTGGACCAGCCGCCCGGCGCGGGTGGCCGCAGGCGCCGCCTCCATGCGCGGCTGCAGTTCGAGCAGCTGCGCCAGCGCCTTCTCGGGATCGAAGCGGCTTTGCTCGTGCAAGTCCGCGATGCGCTGGTCCAGCTCGGACAGCGCCAGCGCCGGCGCCGGCGCCAGCGCCACCGCCAGCAAGGCGGCGGCGAGCCGCCCGCGCGCCCGCACCCATGTCAAGCAACCGCTTTGTGTCGTCACCGCCAACTCCGCCCCCCGACTTGAAAATTTCCCGAGATACGCATTATAGGGGGGAGTTCTGCGCGGCTTCCGGCGACGGGCGCTTGAGTGGGACCACGTTGCTGTGCCCGGGCGGCCGCGGTTCCTGGTCGCCGCCCAGCACCACGCTCAACTCGACGAAGCCGGCCCGCCACGCGCCCTCCAGGTCTTGCTCGATCTGCTCCATCGAGGTGCGCTGGAAGTTGTTGAAGCCGCGCACGCCGTAGGCGCGGTTGCGTCCGTGGGCCTTGGCCAGGTACAGCGCCATGTCGATCAGGTTGACCGCGCGCTCCCACGGCAGCGCCTCGTTGGCCGGCGCCAGCGGATACGGCGAGAAGCCGACCGACACGTTCACCGAAATCTGGTGCTCCTGGTAGCGGATCACCTGCGACGAGATGCCGGACAGGATGCGGCGCGCCACCTCGTCGACGCCGTGGCGCGGGATCGCCGGCAGGAAGGCCAGGAATTCCTCGCCGCCCCAGCGCACGATCATGTCGGTCTCGCGCAGCACCACGCGCAGGTTCTCGGCGATCATCCTGAGCACGGCGTCGCCGGCGGCGTGGCCGTAGCGGTCGTTGATGTGCTTGAAGTGGTCGACGTCCAGCAGGAACAGCGCGCCGACCACGTCGTCGCCGTGCGGCGCGCGCTTCTCCGGCGGCTGGTCGGCGTGCGGCCGCTCGCGCATGAAGTCCTGGAAGTGGCGGCGGTTGTACAGCGAGGTCAGGGGATCGAGGGTGGACTGCGCCTTGAGCTCCAGGTTCTTCACCTCCAGCTGGGCGTTGGCGTGGCGCACCTTGCGGTACAACAGCCCGACCACCACCGACGCCAGCGCGAACACCAGGGCCAGCAGCCACCACACGCGCTGCTGCAGGCGGCGGTTGTCGATCTCGGCGCCCTTGACCTGGTTCTCCTGGCGCAGCAGTTGGATCTGGCGCTGCTTCTTTTCGGTCTCGTATTTTTCCTGCAGCTCCAGCATCGCCTGGCGGCGCTGCTTCTCGAACAGCTCGTTCGACAGCGCGCGCTCGCGGTGGTAGGCCGACACCGCGCCGCCCAGGTCGCCCACCCGCTCCAGCGCCTCGCCGTATTCGCGCAGGGCCGCCTGCAGGTCGGGCTTGTTGTTCTCCTGCTCGTAGCGCGCCATGCCGGCCTCGTACTGCTTCTTGCCCTCGGCGACCCGGCCCATGCCCAGGTAGGCCTGGCCGAGGTTGACGCGCGCGGTGGCCTCCACCGACTTGTCGTTGGTCAGCTGGGTCGAGCGCAGCGACTCGTTCGCGTACTGGGCCGCGCGCGGGTAGTCGTGCTCCTTCAGGTAGCTGTCGGACAGGTTGACCAGGGTCACGCCTATCATGCGCTCGGCGCCCAGCTTGCGCTCCAGGTCCAGGCTTTGCAGCAGCGCGCGCAGCGCGCGCTTGGGCTGGCCCGAGTCGATGGCCAGGCCGTACTCGGTGTTCTTGGCGATCGCCATGCGGCCCGGCGAGCGCAGCTTCTCGGTCTCGGTCAGCAGTTCCTCCAGCGCGGCCGAGGCCTTGTCGTATTCCTTCATCTGCGTGTACAGCGTGACCAGCGCGTTGAGCGCGCCGACCAGCATCACCGGATCGTCGTTCACCTGGCGCGCCATGTCGACGCCGTTCTGCAGCTTGACCAGCGCGGCCGGGAAGTTGCCCATCTCGGCATAGGTCTGGCCGACCGTGACCGCCACCTGCGAGCGCAGGGCCAGGTTGCTGCTGGTGGCGGCGGTCTTCTCGGCGTCGAAGGACAGCTGGTGCGAGGCCTCGACCTCGGCGCGGTCGAACAGCACGTAGCCCTTGGCCATCTGGCCCTTGGCGACGATGGCGTCGTCGCGCAGCGACTTGCCGTAGGCGATCAACTGGTTGGCGGCGGCCAGGGCGGCGTCGCTGTGGCCGGCGCGCATATTGGCCACGCTCAGCTGGTTGAGCAGCTCGGCCTGGGTGGCCGGCGGCGCGTCGACCGCCTCGGCCCGCAGCTTGAGCAGCTGCGTCAAGGCCTTGTCCGGCACGAAGCGGCTTTGTTCGCGTACTTCGAGGATGCGGGCATACAGCGAGGCGGGTTCGGCGTGGGGCGCCGCCGGCGTCAGGGCGAGTGCCACGGCGGCCGCGAGGGCACGCGGTCCCGCGTGGACTAGCCACCAGCCATTTCTGATACCCGCCAACTGACGCTCCCGGTTGTCCATTGCACGTGCAAAGTGTCTAGACAATTATATTCTTGTTGCAGACGAGAAAGCCCGCGAAACCGTGATTTTTCACCCGAAAATGCACACTATTCGTGGCGGAAATGGCAAGAAAATGGTCGATATTGCCAGTTGAATAGCAATGTTTTTTACAAAGTTGTCAGAACATGAAAGCTAGGCGGCCAGCTGTTGCAGCAGGTAGAGGCGCTGGTACAGGCCGCCGTCGATCCGCATCAGCTGCTCGTGCGGGCCGGTCTCGGCGATGCGGCCGTGGTTGAGCACGATGATGCGGTCGGCGTCGCGGATGGTCGAGAGGCGGTGTGCGATGGCGATCACCGTCACCGTGCCGCGCAGCTCGTCGAGCGCGGTCTGCACGATCTGCTCGGTCTGCGAATCGATGTGCGAGGTGGCCTCGTCGAGCAGCAGGATGCGCGGCGATCCGGCCAGCGCGCGGGCGATGGCGATCAGCTGCTTCTGGCCGACCGACAGGCGCGAGCCGCCTTCGCCCAGCGGAGTGTCGTAGCCCTGGTCCAGCGCGGCGATGAAGTCGTGCGCGTGGGCGGCGCGCGCGGCGGTCTCGATTTGCGCCTGCGTCAGGCCGCGGCCCATGTCGATGTTCTCGCGCGCCGAGGCGGCCAGCAGGAAGGGGTCTTGCGGCACCAGGCCGACGTCGGCGCGGAAGCGCTCGTTGGCGATGGCGTCCAGCGGCATGCCGTGGATGGCGATGCCGCCGTGCTTGACCGGATAAAAGCGCAGCAGCAGCGACAGCAGCGTGGACTTGCCGCTGCCGGTGTGGCCGACGATGCCGACGAAGGCGCCTTGCGGAATCTCCAGCGACAGGTCGTGCAGCACCGGATGGCCTTCGTTGTAGGCAAAGCTCAGGTGGCGGATGGCGACCGCCGGCGCGTCGGCGTCGTTGGCGGCGGTGCGGGCCGTGGCCAGGCCGGCGTCGTGGCCGTGGGCGGCGTGCTCGGTGGCGGTGGCCTCGTCCAGCAGCGTGGCCACGCGCGCGGTGGCCACCACCGATTGCTGCAACTGGCTGAACTGCATGGTGATCTGGATCAGCGGCTCGATCACGCGCGCCAGGTAGCTGATGAAGGCGTACAGCACGCCCACCTCGGCGGCGGTCATGGCGCGCTGGCCGAACAGGTAGATCACCGCCGCCAGCAGGATGATGTTGAACAGGTCCAGCGCCGGGCGCAGCAGCCAGGCGTTGGCGCGCAGCTCGGCCAGGCGGGCGGTGTAGTGGTCCTGGTTGGTGGCGGCGAAGCGCTGGCTGAAGCGCGCCTCGGCGTTGTTCGCCTGCAGCACGCTCATGCCGCCGATCGACTCGGCCATCTGGCCGTTGATGTCGCTGCGCAGCGCGCGGGCGCGGGTGACGGCCGGCGCGCTCCAGCGCTGGTACAGCCAGACGATCAGCAGCACCGCCGGCAGCAGCGCCAGCACGATCAGCATCAGGTGCCAGTCCAGCCAGGCCATGGCCGCCACCGTGCCGACCAGCACGATGGTCGAGTCCAGCATCACGAACAGCACCTGGATGTACAAGGTCTTGACGGCCTCGGTGTCGTTGGTCACGCGCGAGACCAGCTGGCCGGTGATGGCGCGGTCGAAGAAGGCCATCGGCAGCAGCAGCACGTGGGTGTAGACCATCTCGCGCAGCCGCATCACCGAGCGCATCGCCAGGCCGGACAGGCGCACCAGCTGCAGGTAGCGCAGGCCGCTGGCGATCCAGCCGGTCAGCACCATGCCGCCCAGCAGCGCGGCCATGCGCGGCCAGTCCAGGTGGTGCGGCAGCAGGTGCTCGTCGATCAGCGCCTTGCCCATGATCGGGCCGGACACTTCCAGCAGCGCGGCCAGCACCAGCCACAGCACGGCCCAGCCCAGGTGGCGCTGGTCGGGCAGGGCGGCCCGGCGCAGCAGGGAGAACGCCTGCCAGGTCTGGCGGCGCGCGGAGGTGGGTTCGGGCTTAAAGGGCATTGAGGCTGGCTTCCAATTGTTGATAGCGCCACTGGCTGGCGTACCAGCCATCCTGCTCCAGCAGTTGTTCGTGGCTGCCGGTTTCGCTGACGCGGCCGTCGCGCAGCACGACGATCAGGTCGGCGTTGACCACCGCGCTCAGGCGGTGGCTGGCGATGACGGCGCTGCGGCCGTGGCGCGCCTGGCGCAGCTGCTCCAGGTGCTGCAGGATGCGCGTTTCGGTGCCGGTGTCGACGGCGGACAGGGCGTCGTCCAGCAGCAGCAGGTCGTTGTCGGCCAGCAGCGCGCGGGCGATGGCGACGCGCTGGCGCTGGCCGCCGGACAAGGTGATGCCTTTCTCGCCCACCTCGGTCTCGTACCCTTGCGGGAATTGCAGGATGTCGTCGTGGATGGCGGCCAGCGTGGCCGCGTGCTCGACCTGCGCGCGCGTGGCGCCGGGACGCGCCAGCGCGATGTTGTCGGCGATCGAGGCGGAGAACAGGAAGGACTCCTGCGGCACCCAGCTGATGGCGGCGCGCAGCGCGTGCAGCGTGTATTCGTCGAGCGCGTGGCCGCTCCAGCGCACGCTGCCCGTTTGCGGCGTCAGCTGGCGCAGCAGCACGCGCAGCAGGGTCGACTTGCCGCAGCCGGTGGGGCCGACCAGGCCGAGCGTCTGGCCCGGCTTGAGTTCGAGCGTGATGCCGCCCAGCGCCGGCGCGCCCTGTTCGGGATAGGCGTAGGTGACGTTGTGCAGCGACAGCGCGCCCGGCGCCACGGCGGCCAGCGTGCCGTGGTCGGCGATGGCCAGCGGCGCGTCCAGCATCGGGTGCAGGCGCTGCCAGGCGGCGCGGCCGCGCTCGATCAGCGACAGCACCCAGCCGGCCGCGAACATCGGCCAGATCAGCTGCCCGAGGTACATGGTGAAGCTGGTCAGCGCGCCGATGGTCAGCTGGTTTTGCCAGACCAGGTAGCCGCCCAGGCCCAGGGTCAGGCCGCCGGCGGCGGTCAGCGTCAGGCCGACGGCCGGTTCGTAGGCCGCCTCCCACACCTGGGCGCGCAGGCTGGCGTCGGACGCCTTTTGCGCCAGCTCGCCGAACTGGCGCGCGCTGCGCTGCTCCAGGCCCAGCGCGCGCAGGGTACGCACGCCGGACAGGGTTTCCTGCACGTGGTCGTTGAGGGCGCTGAAGCGCTTGAGCGAATCGGTGGAGGCGGTGTGGATGTGGCCGGAGATGTACCAGAACGCCCAGCCCATCAGCGGGAACGGCAGCAGCGCGATGCAGGCCAGGCGCCAGTCGACGCCGAGCAGCATCACGCCCAGCACCATCACCAGCGTCAGCGCGCCGTCGAAGCCGGCCAGCATGGCTTCGCCGGCGGCCATCTCGATGGCGTCGATATCGTTGGTGGCCAGCGCCATCAGGTCGCCGGTGCGCTGGCGCTGGTAGAACGCGGCGCCCTGCACGGTGAGGCGGTTGTACAGGCGGGTGCGCAGCGACACGCCGAGCTGGTAGGCGGCGCCGTACAGGATCTGGCGCCAGGCCACGCGCAGGAAATAGATGCCGGCGCCGATCAGCAGCAGCGCGCCGAGCTCCATCAGCAGCGCGTTGCCGCCGAGGGTGTGGGCGGCCAGGCCGTCGATCATGGCGCCGACCTTGCGCGGCACCCAGATGGTGAGGATGGCCACGCCGGCCAGCATGGCGCCGGACAGGGCGTAGGCACGGCTGTGCTGGCGGACGAAGCCGCCGATCAGCCCGGAAAGTGTAGACATGTTGACTCGGATTAGCGCGTAGTCCGCTAGGATACAACATGCCCGCCGGACGTGCCCGGCGTCACCGCGATCGGCTTATTTCTTGGTTTTGCTGCCCAACATGTCGAGCTGCTTGCCGGTCGGCTTGGCTTTGGCGGATGGCACGGATTTCAGTTCCGGCTTGCTGTCGGCGGCGGCGACCGGTTTGGCCGGCGGCGCGGGGAACGACGGCTTGGCGGCGGCCTTGGTTTCTTCCTGCACCGGTGCTTCCTCGGCCTTAGGCTTGACCGCGGCCTTGGCGGGCTTGGCTTCCGGCGTGGCGACCGGCTCGTTGGCGGCCGCCGTGGTGACGACCACCGGCGGCTCCAACCACGACCGGCGCGGCGGCGGCCGGCTTTGGCGCGGCAACCGCGGGAGCTGCGGCAACCGGCGCGGCGGCAGGCGCAACCGCCTTGACGCCGGCCTTCAGCGCGGTGACCGGCGCGGCGGCCAGGTCGGAGACTTGCTTGATGGTGGACTGCGCGCTCTGGATCAACTCGTTCTGGACGCCGGAAGCGATGCTGTACAGCTCACGGCCATAGGCCAGCAGGTTGTCGAAGCTGGCCGGTTCGGCGGTGCTCAGGCTGAAGAATTCGCGCGGATCCTTGGCGCCGAGCAGTTTTTTCGCCGCTGCCGACGATTTTTCCACCGAAGCCTTGGTGGTGCTGATGTTCAGCGCGATGACCTTTTCCGCGCTCTCGACGGCGGTGCTGGCAAACGTGTTGAAGATCTTGAATTGGGCTTCCAACTGGGACTTCGTAGCTGCGGAAAACTGTTCGGTGATCGAAGACATGGTTTCTCCTGAGACGATTAGAATGTCGGTCAAGCTGCGCACGCGGGGTGCGTTATGATGCATTGCAATATGCCCATTCTAGCGGCGAAAGCCGGGCTTGGAAAGTTATTTTATCTGCCATGTCGCAAAGCCGGCAACAAGGAAACATGCCGCATGGATACTACCCGCACGGATATTGATCTATCGCAATGCAGACAGGAAAAAAAGTCTGAATTACTGCGCCGCAACAAATTATCGAATTCAATGAAAAAGGAAACGCATGGCCATCAAACTGAACAAGGAAGTCGAGCAACGCCTGCTGGGTTCCATCCAGCGCTACTGCGCGGAGAACATGGACGAGGAGGTCGGCGAGCTGAAGGCGCGTTTGCTGCTCGATTATTGTTTGCGTGAAATCGGCCCGTCTGTCTACAATCAGGCCATCCTCGACGCCCAGGCGGCGATGCAGGACAAGATCGCGGAGATCGAAACGATCTGCTACGAGTCGGAATTTTCATACTGGACCAAAAAATAAACCGGGAGCGCGGATGGATGCGGTGATCGAGACGGTAATACGGAACGCCAGCCTGGCCGATGGACAACGCGGCATCGACGTCGCCATCGAGCACGGCCGCATCGCCGCCGTGGGCCCGGCGCTGCCGCTCAGGGGCGCGCAGGAAATCGACGCCGGCGGCGACCTGCTCAGCGCACCGTTCGTCGACGCCCACTTCCACATGGACGCCACGCTCAGCTACGGCCTGCCGCGCGTCAACGCCTCCGGCACGCTGCTGGAAGGCATCGCGCTGTGGGGCGAGCTCAAGCCCGAGCTGACCCAGCAGGCGCTGGTCGGGCGCGCGCTGCAGTATTGCGACTGGGCCGCCGCGCGCGGCCTGCTGGCGATCCGCACCCACGTCGACATCTGCGACGACCGCCTGCTGGCGGTGGAAGCGCTGCTCGAGGTCAAGCGCCTGGTCGCGCCCTACCTGGACCTGCAGCTGGTGGCCTTCCCGCAGGACGGCGTGCTGCGCAGCCCGACCGCGCTGGCCAACCTCAAGCGCGCGGTCGGCATGGGCGTGGACGTGGTGGGCGGCATCCCGCACTTCGAGCGCACCATGGCCGACGGCGCCGAGTCGGTGCGTATCCTGTGCGAGTTCGCCGCCGAGCAGGGCCTGATGGTGGACATGCATTGCGACGAGTCGGACGATCCGCTGTCGCGCCACATCGAAACGCTGGCCTACCACAGCCACCGGCTCGGCCTGCACGGCCGCGTGGCCGGCTCGCATTTGACGTCCATGCATTCGATGGACAACTACTACGTCAGCAAGCTGCTGCCGCTGATCCGCGAGGCGGGCGTGGCGGCGATCGCCAACCCGCTGATCAACATCACGCTGCAGGGCCGCCACGACAGCTATCCGAAGCGGCGCGGCATGACGCGGGTGCCGGAGCTGCTGGCGGCCGGCATCGAGGTCGCGTTCGGCCACGACTGCGTGATGGACCCGTGGTACAGCCTGGGCTCGGGCGACATGCTGGAGGTCGCGCACATGGGCCTGCACGTGGCGCAGATGACCGGGCAGGACGCCATGCGCGCCTGCTACCAGGCAGTGACGGCGGCGCCGGCCCGCATCCTCGGCCTGCGCGACTACGGCGTGGCGGTGGGCTGCCACGCCGACCTGGTGCTGCTGGACGCGGCCGATCCGGTGGAGGCGATCCGCCTGCGCGCGGCGCGGCGCATGGTGATGCGGCGCGGGAAGGTGATCGCCGAGGCGCCGCGCGCGCAGGCGCGCCTGAGCCTGCCGGGGCGGCCGGCCACGGTCGATTTCCGCCTGGGGCGCTGAGGCTGGACTTGCCATCGGAAATACATGACAATCGAACACTGTTTAACCCGCCTGGAGCCGACTTGAAAGAAATCGCCATCCGTCCCGCCTCGGAAGCTGACTTCGGCGCCATGTGGGAAATTTTCCAGGAACTGATCGCCACCGGCGACACTTATTATTTCGCCGCCGACACCAGCCGCGAGGATTGCCACGCATACTGGTTCGGTCCCGGCGTGCAATCGTATGTGGCCGTCCTGAACGGCGAACGGCTGGTCGGCATGTACCGCCTGATCCCCAACCAGCGCGACCGCGGCTCGCACGTGGCCAACGCCTCCTTCATGGTCAGCCCGGCGGCGCAGGGCGTCGGCGTGGGCAAGCTGCTGGGCGGCGACTGCCTGGACCGGGCCCGCGCGCAGGGCTACCTGGCGATGCAGTTCAACTACGTGGTCAGCTCCAACGTTCCCGCCGTGCTGCTGTGGAAGAAGCTGGGCTTCACCATCGTCGGCACCTTGCCGCGCGCTTACTATCACGCCCATCTCGGGTATGTCGACGTGTACGTCATGTACCAGCTGCTGGACGATCCCTCCCATTGGCCCGATGCATGAAGATACTGGACACCGAACGCCTCAGCCTGCGCACCATCACCATCGACGACGCGGCGTTTTACTACGAGCTGGTCAACGATCCGACCTGGCTGGAATTTATCGGCGACAAGGGCATCCGTAGCATCGACGATGCGCGCAAGGCCATCGTCGAAGGGCCGCGCGCGATGCAGGAGCAGCGCGGCCATTCGCTGTACGTGATGGAGCGCAAGAGCGACGGCGTGCCGCTGGGCTTGTGCGGCCTGATCAAGCGCGACGGCCTGGACGACGTCGACATCGGCTACGCCATCCGCCCGGCCTGGTTCGGCCAGGGCTACACCTACGAGGCGGCGGTGGCCGTGGTGGCCTACGCGCGCGACCGGCTGCGCATGAAGCGCCTGCTGGGCCTGACCGACCCGGGCAACGTCAATTCCATCCGGCTGCTGCAAAAGCTGGGGCTGGAATTTGTCGAGCTGCGCAAGCTGCCGCCGCATGAGCGTCCCACCAATATTTACCGCATCGAGTTGCGGGACTGATCACTTGATCTGTTGCACCGGTGGGAATTCGATAGATTTTTTGAGAGGCGTGGCTTGGATTTTTCGGCGCGTGGGCGCATGATGGATTTAAAGAACTAAAGGTTGCTTGGTCCCCAAAAAACGGCGGCAATTCAAACAATATAAGTCACACATCCGCGGCGGTCGTACCGTCGCGTGAGTCTTGTACGGATTGAATTTTTACCGAAAGGGAAACTTATGAAACTCGCCAACCTGAAGATAGGCGTGCGACTGGGTTTGCTGGGAGCCTTCTTTTTCATCGCGCTGCTGGTGGTCGCCACCGGCGGCTGGCGTGCGCTGGATTCCAGCAACGCGGCCAATGCCGTCGCCATGCAACGCATGCAAGCGCTGACGCAGGCCGTCGACATGGCGCGCAGCGCCCAGGTCGAATTCAAGATCCAGGTGCAGGAGTGGAAGAACACTCTGTTGCGCGGCAACGATCCGGCCAACTTCGACAAGTACAGCAAGGCCTTCGTCAAGGGCGGCGAGACCACCCGCGGAGAATTGCAGAAGCTGAACGCGCTGTTGGCCAAACTGGACCTGAAAACGCCGCTGATGGACGAGGCGATCGCCACCCAGAACGAGCTGGTGAAGCGCTATATGGGGGCCTTGGAAAAATACGATCCCGCCAGCCAGGACAGCGCCCACGTGGTCGACGCGCTGGTGAAGGGCATGGACCGCGAGCCGACCAGGAAGATCGATGACATCGTCGCCTTCATCGGCAAGGAGTCGCAGCGCATGATCGTCGAGATGGAGGCCGAGAACCAGGCGGAGCATGCGCGGGCGATGCTGGCCATGGGCGTGACGCTGCTGGTCACGCTGGTGGTCGGCTGCGTCACGGTGCTGTGGCTGATCAAGAGCATCACGGTGCCGCTGCACGAGGCGGTCAGCGTGGCGGAGATCGTGGCTTCCGGCGATCTGAGCAGCGAGGTGCACGTCCGCAGCACCGACGAGATCGGGGCCTTGCTGGGCGCGCTCAAGCGCATGCAGGGCAACCTGAGCCACATCGTCGGCCAGGTGCGCGTCGGCACCGATGCCATTCATGGCGCGGCGGTGGACATCGCCGCCGGCAATCTCGATCTGTCGGGCCGCACCGAGGAGCAGGCCAGCTCGCTGGAGGAAACGGCGGCCGCCATGGTGCAACTGACCACCACCGTGCAGCAGAACAATGCCAACGCGGCCGAGGCCTGCAAGCTGGCCGACACCGCCTCCAGCGTGGCGGCCAAGGGCGGCGACGCGGTCGAGCAGATGGTGCGGACCATGGGGTCGATCAACGAATCGTCGCGCAAGATTGTCGACATCATCGGCGTGATCGACGGCATCGCCTTCCAGACCAACATCCTGGCGCTGAACGCGGCGGTGGAGGCGGCGCGCG